>CAZABI010000203.1:0-3125 GCA_964483235.1 uncultured Dehalococcoidales bacterium
CTTCCTCGAGATTGAAATTGGTATATTGCACCAGGTCAAGCTTGTTTATCAGCATGAGGGCTGACTCCTTGAACATCAACGGGTACTTCAATGGTTTCTCATCGCCCTCGGTAACACTGAGTATCATAACTTTATAGTCTTCGCCAACGACGAATTCGGCGGGGCACACCAGGTTACCCACGTTCTCAACCACCAGGACATCGATCTTATCCAGCGATAGGTGAGGCAGTGCCGAAGCTACCATATTGGCATCCAGATGGCAGGCTGTACCGGTGGTGAGCTGTATCGCAGGAATATTAAATTTACTTATGCGGTCGGCATCCCTGGTAGTCTCTATGTCACCGACAACTACTCCGAGTCTTAGTCCGCCTGTCAATTTCGCAGCCGTCTTTTCCAACAGGGAAGTCTTACCCGCCCCGGGTGAACTCATCAGGTTAATTACCAGGTTTTTATTCTTTTTAAATAACGCTTTATTCTCTTCGGCAATCCTGTCATTGGCTTGTAGTACGTCCTGCATAACATTGATTTTCATAGGGGGAGCCTCTCTGTTTTATGGAATGATTTGTTCGAGTAAAAGTATACATGTTTAGCTATAGACAGGCAAAAGAAACATTTGCCTGTGTGGAGTTTGTAAACTAAGGTCTTGTTACTTATAATAAGCCATTAAGATATAAATGAAGTATCCCGGTTCAATGTAATAATGGAACAGCCTGAAAATCTCAATCTGCCGCAACGCATTCAGGAGTTGGGTGAACTCGCGGGTAATCTCTGGTGGAGCTGGAATCCACAGCCACGCAGTCTTTTCAAGCGGTTGGATCGCGCCCTGTGGAAATCGACCGGTCATAATCCAATTAAGCTGTTAAAAGAGGTGGATAGTGTCAGATTGGTCGAATGTTCCCAGGATATAAATTACCTGGCCAGCTACGACCCCGCCATTGAGTATTTTAAAAACAGCTTAAGCACCAATGATACCTGGTTTGTCAGAAATCATCCTGAATGTAAAGATGACCTGATAGCCTATTTCTCTCTTGAATTTGCTGTGCACAATTCTCTGCCGCTTTATGCCGGTGGTCTCGGTGTCCTGGCGGGTGATTACTGCAAGGAAGCAAGCGACCTGGGTTTGCCCATGGTAGGTGTGGGTTTTATGTATCCTCAAGGCTATTTCCACCAGTACATTTCCCAGGATGGATGGCAAAGTGAAGTCTACGACCAGCTTAACTTCAGCGAGGTGGCTATATCACGTGTATTCACCGACGATAAAAAGCTGCTAATAGTACAGGTTCCGCTCGATAATGTTACCGTATATGTATCAGCCTGGGTGCTGAACCTGGGGAGAGTCAAGCTGTATTTGTTGGATACCAACCTGGACGAGAACCTGCCCGCTTACAGGGGCCTGTCGGCAAGGCTATATGGCGGTGATCGTGAAATGAGGTTGCTGCAGGAGTTAATTATCGGTCTGGGGGGAGTCAGAATACTACGTGCATTGAATCTGAATCCGACTGTCTGGCATGCTAATGAAGGACATACTTCATTTATGATGGTTGAAAGGATCCGTGAACTGATTCAGAAAGGGATAAGCTATCAGAAGGCCCTTGAAATAGTACAATCAGCGACGGTATTTACAACCCACACACCTGTGCCGGCCGGGAATGACACTTTTCCCCCGGATCTGATAGAAAAATACTTTCATAACTACTGGGGGCAACTGGGTCTCGACCGCGACGGGTTTGTCCGGCTGGGCACATATGATGCTGACCGCTCTTCTTTCAATATGACGGTACTGGGCCTTAAGCTAGCCCAGTATAGAAATGGCGTGAGTAAACTGCACGGTGATGTATGCAAGAAGATGTGGCATGGACTATGGCCTGATAAAGAAGAAAAAGACGTACCCATTGATTATATTACCAATGGTGTGCATTTGCCGACATGGATTGCCCCTCAGTTCTATTTACTCTACAGCGCACATCTGGGAGAGAACTGGCTAGATCATCTGGACGACCGTCAGGTCTGGGGCAATATCTTAAGTATTCAGGACCAGACTATCTGGACAATGCACAGATGGCTCAAAGTGAAATTGATTAGCGCCATCCTTGACCAGGCGCGTTGCCGTTGGGCGGTAGACAGGGTTGCCCCGGTGCAACCGCTGGCCATGGGGGCATTGTTGGACACGGAGGCATTAACCATAGGTTTCTGCCGGCGGTTTACCGCATATAAAAGAGCCAGCTTAATTTTCACCGATATTAACCGGCTTAAACGCATATTAAACCGCCCGTTGCAACCGGTGCAGATAATCTTCGCGGGTAAAGCCCATCCCGGCGATGATGATGGTAAACGTTTCATACAGCAGATTTACAATGTGGCCAAGGATCCGGAATTCGGTGGCCGTATTGCCTTTGTTGAGGACTATGATATGCATATAGCCCGGGATCTGGTAAGCGGGGTTGATGTGTGGATGAATATGCCCAGGGTCCTAATGGAGGCCAGCGGCACCAGCGGACAGAAAGCTTCGCTGAACGGCGTGATTAATTTAAGCGTGCTTGACGGGTGGTGGAATGAGGCCTACAACGGTAAGAACGGCTGGGCAATTAAAGAAGATGCAAGTCAGGGGAGTAATTGGGACAGGGATATTCAAACATCTAATAGAATATACGACCTGCTGGAAAATCAGGTAATTCCCCTGTTTTATGATCGAGACATTGATGGGATACCACATGGTTGGATACATATGATGAAGGAAACGATCAGGTCAAATACGCCATTTTTCAATACACAGAGGATGACGAAGGAGTACACCGAACGCTTTTATATAAAAGCCGCCGAGGACCATAAAAAATCAACCTACCCAATTAATCTTTAGTGTTGATTTCAGGAATTATACTAATTGAGTTTGCATAATAAATTTGATACTTTATTAGCATAAGATGCCGAAAAAGATAAAGAAGATTGGCGTTTTAACCAGTGGCGGTGATGCGCCCGGTATGAACGCATGTATCAGGGCTATTGTACGTTCCGCTGTATATAATGGAATAGATGTTATCGGTATACGCCGGGGCTATGCAGGCTTAATTCATGGTGAATTCTCCAGGTTCAACAGGGGTTCGGTGGCGAATATAATCCAGAGGGGA
>CAZABI010000204.1:0-3112 GCA_964483235.1 uncultured Dehalococcoidales bacterium
CCAACTTTGGGGCATTTGTTGATATCGGAGTGCACCAGGATGGACTGGTACATATCAGTCAACTCTCCGATACCTTTGTGAAAAATCCTGCTGAAATAGTTAAGGTAAATCAGAGGGTGACTGTGACCGTACTGACCGTTGATATCGAACGCAAGCGTATTGCACTTTCAATGAAGCGGGTTCCTGAAGAATCTGCGCCGGACACAATCTAAGAGGGAAAGCCCATTGGTGAACAGGTGGTGTGGTGTGGCCCAATCGTCATGAATACGGATGAAGAGTTAAGGATAGCATTTGAAGAATAGCTTAATGGCACTTTTATCAAATATAAAAATAGGGTTTGCTCTTGACACATTCTATGCTTTTTTGGTTGGATTAATCCTGGTTTTGTCCCTGATAACAGCAGAAAAGGTATAATCAGCAGTATGGGCGGCACACAACGTATGAGTATAAGACCAGGTTTGCGTGTCTCGATAGTATTGAAGGCACACCAGCGGTCGGGAAAACTGACCGAAGGGATAGTTAAGGATATTTTGACCAGTTCTGCAGTTCATCCCCATGGCATCAAAGTGCGACTTGAAAGCGGTCAGGTAGGACGCGTAAAAGAGATAAAAGCCTGAGGTCTCTGTCTATGTGATATGGACTCATTGTCGAAAACAGACGCGATACTTTGTGTGCAACCCCAATGAATAAAACTGTGAATCCGCGATCCTAAGAATTCTTATTGTTGCGGTAAACTTAATGCCTATCGTGGTGATCTCAATTAATGGCATATATTAATATTCAAAGTGTAAAACTGGCCCTGGGGAATGCCCCGCTTTTTGAGGGCATTAATCTGTCGGTTGAGAAGGGAGAGAAAGTTGCCCTGGTCGGTAGAAACGGATCAGGCAAGTCCACCTTGCTGAGATTGATCGAAGGGAGCATCAAGCCGGATTCCGGCACTGTTGCTATTCAGAAGGGAATCCGCTCCGCGTATCTTTCACAGGTGGTGCCCGGTGATATGCAGGGGACCGTATTTGATGTGGTTGCCGGCGGTATTCAAGAGCATCATGACCTGGTCACACGTTATCATTCCATCAGTGCCATGTTGTCGCAAGAGGATACACCGGCACTGCATGAGGAGTTGGACCGGATTCACAATGAGCTTGAGGCGAAGGGAGGATGGAGACGTTTGCAGGAGGTTAGCAAAGTTATCTCACAGCTCGGGATGGATTCTGACCGTGTGTTAAACTCCCTTTCAGCAGGCCTCAAGCGTCAGACATTATTGGGAAAAGCGCTGGTCGGAGGACCGGATATCCTTTTGCTGGATGAACCGACCAACCACATGGATATTGATTCAATCAAACGTCTGGAAGATATGTTGTTGCGGTTTACAGGCGCCCTGATATTGGTTACCCATGACCGCATGTTTCTACAGAAGATCGCTACCCGCATCGTGGAAATTGACCGCGGTGCGCTATTTGATTTATCGTGCGATTATGAGACGTTTTTAGTGCGCCGGAGCGCTGCCCTGGAAGTGGAAGAGACTGAGAATGCTCTCTTTGATAAAAAACTGCAGAAGGAAGAACGGTGGATTAGAGGCGGCATTAAAGCAAGGCGCACCCGCAACGAGGGGCGCGTACGGGAACTGGAAAAACTACGTGAGCTGCGCAGAGCTAGAAAGGAACGCCCCGGGACGGTTAAGATCGAAGTCCAAAAAGCAGCACGATCTGGAAAGCTAGTGGTCGAGACTGAAGACATTAGTTTTGGTTATCGCGGTACCCCAATTATCTCGAATTTTTCCACCACTATCTTAAAGAGCGATAGGATTGGGATACTCGGCTCCAACAGCAGCGGCAAAACCACCCTTTTACGAATCCTGCTTGGTGATCTGAAGCCGGCGACCGGAAATGTTCGACTCGGCACCAATCTACAAATCTGCTATTTCGACCAACTGCGTGAGCAACTGGATGAAAGCAAAACCGTTCTGGAAAACGTGGTTGAGGGTACGGACTTCGTTACCATAAATGGCAAAGACCGTCATGTTATGGGCTACCTGCAAGATTTTCTTTTTTCTCCTGATCAGGCTCACTCTTATGTTTCCATTCTCTCCGGAGGTGAGCGCAATCGGCTTTTACTGGCACGGCTGTTTACCCGATCCTCCAATCTCCTTGTTCTCGATGAGCCGACCAACGATCTTGATATCGAAACGATTACCATCCTTGAAGATTTCCTGATGAATTATACCGGGACGATTCTCCTGGTCAGCCACGACAGGGCATTTATTAATAACGTTGTTACGAGTACCATGGTTTTTGAGGGCAATGCTATTGTGAAAGAGTATGTGGGCGGTTATGATGACTGGTCGAGCCAGCGCCAGCAGGAGTCAAAACCAGCTAAAGATCCTGCTATCAAAAAAAGAGTTCAACCGGCTAAAACTCCCGTGGCCAGGCCCAGGATCAACTTTCGGCAGCAAAAGGCGCTTGAACTACTTCCGCACACTATAGAGTTACTTGAGGCGGAGCAAAAGCAGTTATTCCAGGCTATGGGTGATCCGGGTCTGTACAAAAAGGATAAGTCTGAGATTCTTGCCATGCAGGACAGGTTGGAAATCGTTAAAAAGCTGCTGGCTGAAGCATACGAGAGGTGGCAGGAATTGGAACAACTCAGCCTGTGAAGAACAATAATAAATATCTTGCGCCGCTGATATACCTGCTATAATGCCTATTGAAGCGAATTTAATAAGGAGGCAAGACATGGGAAGCAAAGGCAGAAGGAACGAGAAAAAGCCTAAGAAACAAGTAGAAGCCAAGAAACCAGCAGGCAGCAAGACATCAGATAACTCAGGACCAAAGAAAAAATTCTAGTACCTGCAATATAGACTGGAACGCGCTGGCAACCGGGCCTGATATTTACCCGTTTGTTCAGTGTATTACTTTTATCCATGTCTAATTGAAGTCTTCCGAAGAATTTTCTCCGCACTATTTATACATAACCATATTCTCTTTTTTGTTCTTTCCAATATTATTGGTCAATTCATCAACGCTAAACGGTCTGCCATGGGCCGGGAAAATTCGTTTCGCGTTTTCCGCTATTATTTTCCGCCAGCTTGCATAATATTCATCAATATCGCCCA
>CAZABI010000205.1:0-3100 GCA_964483235.1 uncultured Dehalococcoidales bacterium
ATAAGCAGAGAGATGATAAGCGGGGCGACTACTGCAGAAACAAGCACGAAGTTCTTAGGCCCGTGAAGGATGTCTTTACCGAGAAGGACTCCTACCCGTCTGAGGTTCATTGGAACCTCCTTTTCAGTACTATGATACCCGCGAAAACAGATATTGCACAAAAGCCTGCCAGAATGATGAGGTTCACCCAGATATCAGCCCAATCCGAGCCGAAATTGCTAACACGGTGTATCGTATCGAAGAGATAGTATGAAGGGACTATTTTCACCCAACCCGTAACAACGCCCGGGGATATGACGCTTAAAGCCGGTAGTATCATGATTATAAGTACCGGGATACCCCATCCCATAACTGACATGAAGTCCTTACTTACGGAGGCTAAGAGAAATCCGATACCGGTAACCAGAATTGACCCTAGGAGCAGTGTTAAAATAATGATCAGTGGCTGCGTATTCAATCCCCCGACCACCGCCATGAAGATAATTGCCTGTAAAAAAGCAAGTGTTATCCCTGCGAGTCCTTTGGCGGCAAACATGTCCTTAATCGTTACCGGGGTGACAAGCAGGGCATTTATGGTGCGCCTTTCAATTTCCTCGGCAAGCAGGTTAGCCATAAACAGTGTTTCCATGAGTATGATGAGTATGACTGCCCATGGTCTCAATCTGTCGCGCGGCGCTATGGGTGTACCCAAAAGGTCGGGGCCGAGTACTTCCTCGGTGGTCTTGATCTCAATAGACTTGCCGATTTCCTGAAAAGCCAGCTCTCTTACCAAAATTGCAACTATCTCCTTTATCTCGTCCGGCGCATCAGGAGTGAAGTATAAATTGACAAGGGGTTTTTCACCTGAGTACAGCTTTTCCAGGAAGTCGTCCGGCAGAGCAATCCCGGCTATATAATCGGCATCGGTAACTCCGGCTTTCAAATCCTCTTCCGAGGATGCCATGATTATCTCCAGTCCTTCTTCTTGCTCCGCTTCCATAAAGGAAGGGGGTATCACTTCGGTATATAGGCCAATTTTCAGGGTATCATTTGCTGTTGACGGCATGACGAAGTAGACGATAAAGAACAATACGAGGAACAATGCTGTAAACGCAGCGGACATAATGTTCCTGAAATACAGGGTGACATCCTTCTGGATAAGGGTGCGTATTATGCCCCAGTTCATTCGATCAGTCCCCGTCCTGTTATCTTAATAAATATATCTTCCAGGGTAGCCTCCTCGCTGTGAATGGTAGCCACCTTTTCTTCGGTGAACAGCTGGTTTATGGCAGACGGCGTTTCCTGCGTGTCCAGCACGATTTCCCGATCTTCAAGTGATCCGTCAGCAGAGAGTACCTTTGCTTTCAACGCCCTTTTACCGTATTGCTGTTTTAGGTTGTAGGGTGTATCCAGAGCTACAATTTTGCCGTTGTTCATGAAGACCACTCTGTCAGACAGCTTGTCCGCTTCCATCATGTCGTGTGTGGTGAGAAAGACGGTGGCGCCCCTCTCGCGTTCCTGCCGGATAATCTCACATATGGCTTCAGAGGATGTAGGGTCAAGACCAGCTGTAGGCTCATCCAGGAATAGGATACGTGGCTGATTAACCAGAGAGCGGGCTACCATCAGACGCTGCTTCATTCCTCTTGAATAGGTCTCCACGCGGTCCTTTTCTCGTCCTGTAAGCCCAACCCGCTTTAGAAGAGCTTCACCATTGAAGTTTTTGATGTTAAACAGCCGTGCGAATAGCTTAAGGTTTTCCATGGCACTCATCTGTTCGTAAAGGTTGGGTGTTTCGAAGCAGACGCCGATTTCTCTTTGCACCTTTTCCGTATTCTTTAATACTTCCATACCAAGAAGCATCGCTCTTCCCGCTTTGGGCTTGAGCTGTCCTGTAAGCATCTTTACGGTAGTCGTCTTGCCGGCGCCGTTTGGTCCCAGAAAACTGATTATTTCACGCTCAGACACATTGAAACTGATACGGTCTACTGCGACCAAATCGCCATACTGGTAAACGAGTTCCTCTGCTAAAATAGCATCTTGAGCCATATTCTCTTCCTTTCAATTAATAGCCTGATTCAAAGAACTTGTTGCATTCCGATCCCTTAACTTTCTTTTGCTCATTATTCTAAACTTGCCTTAGCTAATATTCAATACCCAGATCTGACCTTCAACCCCAGGGAGCTTACCTTTTCATCGTACTCATTTCTATCAAGGTATGATTTTTTATTATGGGTGAACATATATCACGATGTTTGTTCATCGCAATATTACAGCGCTATGCTGCACACCATTAAGATAGGAGATTGACTGATATAAAAAAACAGAACCATGGTTAATTTGGAACTCAATTAACTGTTCGTACTAGTGACCAGCAGGGCAGAAGGTTCGGAAGCTGTCTTGAATGGGTACTGTTTTAGCTTCATGGTGGACCAGCGTGGACAGTTCCCGAACTACAGTTTGAGAGCAAAAAGCTTATTCCGGCACTCCAGCAATTGCTCATAGCATATCAAACTCAACCAAGTACCGAATAATAACAACGGGAACGGCATCACAGTCAATCACGTTGGCTGTACAACAAAGTGCGAGGTGCAAGGAAAGATTTATATAAGAGCCAGAGAGGCTTCAGTGCCTACCAGATGCCCGTTTTGCTAAAGTAGAAATAAATATGGCCTGTGAAGACGGGGGAATGAAAGAGGGCCGCTGCCAAAGCAGCGGCCCTCACTGTTTATCGAAGATTATTATTAGCCCGCGCGCTGTTGCCTGCGCCAGAGCATGCCCAAACCGAGCAGGAAGGCGATGGCTATCAGGATGGCGCTGAATATGAGCATGGTGTCATTCCCCGTGACCATCTCAACCTTGAAGCTGCCGGCCGGCACGCCGTCCACATAGACGCCATAAGTGCCGGGCTCACTGCGGGATACATTAAAGGTCAATTGCGAGGAGCCGCCGCTGTTCACCGTCACTCCCTGCGTTGTTTCTACCTGCCCATTTACATACAACGTAACCTTCTTGTTGCCGTTAACCGCGCTCTTGTTGGCTATATCGGCGGTCACTGTGACGGGCGTGCCGGGCGTGACGGTAGAGGCAGAGAGGGAGGCTTTCTGTACGCTAACCTGGG
>CAZABI010000206.1:0-3073 GCA_964483235.1 uncultured Dehalococcoidales bacterium
GGAGCGGGAGACGGGATTCGAACCCGCGACAGCCTGCTTGGAAGGCAGGAACTCTTCCGCTGAGTTACTCCCGCAAAGATGGAGTCATTTTAAAACGCCTCTATCGTGATTGTCAAAGGAAGTCGTGCTGCTGTATCCGAATAAATAATTCAGTAAATTTGTTTTATAGCTGAGCAAATGGCTTGACATTGTATTAAGGGCATCATATTATAGAGGCGATAATAGTCCGTACGGGAGGTCGTAATAATGGCAATAGAGCAATTTACATCGCGGCCTTACGAAGACCAGGAATTGCTTTCCATCGACCGCTTGAAGAGAGCAGTTATGAACCGCATAATTGAACGGGCGGAGGCAATGATGGACGTGGAGTTTCCCCTGAAGGATGAAACGCTGGGTGAGCTTTTCATCGAAGAGTGGGAACGGGCCAAGGTCGCCGTTAAGAACTCACCGCAGGCTAAGGAAGCCTATAAGAAGTGGCTGGAAAGCAGAATGACAGGCATGCTGGATGAGCAAATCAAGCATGATAAGGAAGAACTAAGCTCTCTGGGTGTGCAGGAAAAAAGTCTTTGACATAGGACGTAATGTTAAGCCTGAAGGGGAGAAACCTGGGTTTCTCCTCTTTGTTGCTTCAAACAAGTAATATATACAGCCAAGCAGAATAAACATGGACAAGAAGTTCGACGACGCCGAGAAACAATTAGACAGGCTGGCACATATGGAAAAACGCCTGGAGATGATGTACAAGCGCATTGACCAGCTTGATACGATGGTTTCTACACTGATAGAACGGGTAATGCGTCAGCCGGTAATCACCGTTGAAGTCAAATGCCCCAAGTGCGGCAGCCACGTCCACGTGGCCATGACCGGCAATGCCAAGCTTTCCACTAAAGAGTAGCAACATTCAGCATTACTGGTAATCCTTGACTATAACCTGTATGCGTTGATAAAATTCCATATTGTTGTGCGGGCGGTTAGCTCAGTGGTTAGAGCGCTGCGTTGACATCGCAGAGGTCATTGGTTCAAGTCCATTACCGCCCACCATATAGCTATATTTTAGCTATTCAAGAGTTAGCTTAACTTTCCCTAATTACAAACAATATACAGTAGCATTCTGCGTGCTTTACACGCTGGCCTTCTACTTTATATACATTTTTATTGCAGAGTTTACCAACCGCTAATATTAGTAACCGATAATAAATCTCGCCGCTTCTTTTGTTAAGTAACCGAACGCAGGATCGACACTGATCACATGCTATACTAAGTGGAAATGCTAATAGAAGTGCGTATAGGTCCGGGTAAAAGGAAGCTGACAGAGTCTATTCTGCAGGTTAACCGCTTAAGCGGGACCCCTGTAGACAAAATGCATAGAGTTCCCCATATATCCCTGTATGGAAGCTTTTCGGCTGATTACAGGCAAGTAGAACGGGTGAAGGAAGTCCTGTTATCCGTCGGCAGAAGGTATTCGTATTTGCCATATCTTATCGACGGTTTTCGCTGGATCAACGGCAGGCATGGTAGGGTCATATATTTCAACATAGTTGCTTCTGACGAATTTAAGAAATTTAGACAGGAACTTGCGAGGCGGTTGCTCGGAGTTGTCCCTGATACCCAACCATTTGATAAAGAAGAAGATTTCCTTTTCCATTCCACCCTGGCTTACAAACTGGATAGCAGGGAATTCGAGCAGATATGGTCTTATGTATGCGTCGACCGGTCATTATCCAACAAGTTTTCACCTCCCGCTATGGACAACGAAGATTACCACATGAGGTATTTTTATTTGCCCCTTAACGCCTTGAGGGTTACTTTTTTGAACGACCAATCGAAGATAATCGGTGAGTACGATTTTTTACAGCAAAGGCTGTTGTCGAGGGGAGAAGCCCTGGATGTTGAAGGGTGGGGCAGGACCCTGAAGCTTTTTAGGATAGATAAAGGAGTCGAGGGAGGAAAATCCGGCGGCGACCAAACACCGCCTTATCTTATCAGCGATTTACACCTGGACCACTCTAATATCATCCGTTATTGCGCCCGACCATTCGTTTCCGCAAATGTGGATGAAATGAATAGGGTATTGCTTGAGAATTGGAATAATATTGTTGGAAATGATGAGGTTTACTTTTTGGGCGACCTGTCCTTTGAAAAGGGATCGAGATCGATTAATTACTGGCTGGGAAGGTTAAGAGGGAAAAAGCATTTAATCAGAGGCAAGTACGACGCTGACATCCCGGATGCGAAAGAATACGAAATTATAAAACATGGAAGATATACATTCTTATTGACACATGCCCCGGACAGGTTGCCAATCGACTGGAACGGCTGGATTATCCACGGGCAAAAGCATAATAATGACATGAAGAACTTCCCATTTATTAACGGTGACCGCAAGACCATCAATGTAAGCCCGGAACTGGTCAACTACCGTCCGGTAAGCCTGAATTTTCTAACTTCATTGAAACTGAACTCTATTAAGAGAATGGATACGATAGATAGCATACCTTTGATGAGATAGCCGGGCTCCCGCAAATTGGAGCAGATTAGATAGGACAACTAATCAACAACGGCGAGAGTTATTCAATTAATGGTAGTAACTACGATAAAACAACAAGAAGTACGTCTTACCTGTTGCAAATGTTAATCTGATTACTGTTTTATTTTAGTTAACTTCGTTTTCAGCTACTTCCACTCAAGCCGGCTTTTTTCAACCACGGCAGAGAAAGTTCAAAATTCTTTTTAGCTACTTTGGTCCTGGCAAAGCCACCTTCCTCAGGGTTGGCCAGCGCACTGCTATAGGTAGTGGACATAAGACAGAAATTGTTGAATGCTGCTTCGATTTCGGCATCCAGTCCCATGGCTTCCTCCATGTGATTGATGGAGAACTTACACAATCTTACCCAGGAAGTATTATTCAAGTAATTATCGGCAACCCGTCCGGCATATGCCAGTGTCTCCGCCTCAAGCGCTTCGGGAGTAAAGATCCGATTTACAAATCCGTAATTGTAAGCCTCCATGGCTGTAACGATGAGGTAGGATGGATAAAACGGACACCAAAGTCAAGTAAAATAAACAGACGGAG
>CAZABI010000207.1:0-3063 GCA_964483235.1 uncultured Dehalococcoidales bacterium
TCAAAAGCCTTCTTTTCCATTCCTGCGGTGAAAGGCGTCGAGTTCGGCTCGGGTTTCTCAGCGGTCGCCCTGAAAGGCTCTGAGCATAACGATCCCTTCGCCCTGCAGGACGGCAAGATCGTCACGTTGACCAATAATGCCGGGGGCATTTCAGGCGGCATAAGCAATGGCATGCCAATTGTAGCAAGAGTCGCGTTTAAGCCGGCGGCTTCGATAGCCCGTACCCAGCAAACGGTTGACCTACGCAATATGTTGCCGGGCGAACTCGTCATACAGGGCAGGCACGATAGCTGCATTGCACCGCGGGCCGTGCCGGTGGTGGAAGCGATGCTGGCCGTAACACTATGTGATTGCGCAATTATCGCAGGATTGATACCGGGGGTGATCCGATGAGCTTACGCAAATTGAGGCGCGAGATCGATGCTATCGATGAAAACATGGTGAAGCTGCTCGCCGAACGGCTCAGAATAGCGAGCCTGATTGGAGAGGAGAAGAAAACCAATGGCCGGCGGGTGGAGGCGCGCAGCCGGGAGGCCGCGGTGCTGGAACATGTGCGCTCGATAGCGGAAAAAGAAGGCATCAGCCCGGTCGAGGTGGGCCGTTTATTCAAATTGGTCATCGCAGCGTCTAAAAATGCACAGGGGATTGAGGTCGCTTTCCAGGGCGAACCGGGCGCCTATAGTGAACAGGCTGCGCTCGATTTCTTCGGGCCGTCAGTGACGACCAGGCCGTGTCCATCACTGGACGAGGTCTTCAAGCTCGTACAGGAAGGGAAGCTGCCCTATGGAATGGTGCCTGTGGAGAACTCGCTGGAGGGCAGCGTGAGTCGTTCGTATGACCTGCTGCTGGATTCCGACGTCAGTGTTTGCGGCGAACTGGAACTGCGTGTATCGCACTGCCTGATTGTGAATAGAGGCGCCAGGCGCGCCTCCATTAAAAGGGTCTATTCCCACCCGCAGGCGCTGGCGCAATGCCAGTCTTTCCTCAGAAAGAGCGGGTATGAGCTGATACCGGCCGCAGATACGGCGGGCAGCGTCAGGATGATAAAACAGGAAAAACTACTGGACTCCGCCGCCATTGCCAGCGCCAGGGCCGCAAAAATCTATAATATGAAGGTGCTGGCCGGTGAGATAGAGGACAACGAGAGGAATTATACACGTTTCTTTGTGCTTTCCCGGCAGGATTCGCCCCCTTCGGGCAACGATAAAACATCTGTGGTATTTCTGCTGAAGCACAGGCCGGGAACGCTCTACGATGCGCTGCAGGGGTTCTCGGCCAACAAAATCAATCTGACTAAAATCGAATCGAGGCCTACCCGGCAGAAGCCGTGGGAATACAATTTCTACCTGGACTTCGAGGGCCACCGCCAGGACACCCGCGTCAGGAACGCGCTGGAGAGGCTGGAGGAGGCTTCCCTCTTCCTTAAAGTGCTGGGCTCGTATACCAGGGCCAAATGAGGAAGTGGAGCAGTATGAGATGAAAGTTGCCATTATCGGCGGCTGCGGCAGGATGGGACAATGGATAGCGCGCTTCCTGTCGGCTGACGGGAAAGAGGTATTTATCTCGGACCGTAATATAGCAGTCCAAACGGCGGCAGCGCAGCGTGTCGGCATACCGGTCGCTGCCAACAGTGAAGCTTTAGACGTGGCTGACGCCGTTATATTGTCGGTGCCGCTGGATGAATTTGAAAATGTTATACGGGAAATCGCCCCCCTGGTTAAGCCAGGCCAGGCTATCATCGATATCTCGTCCGTCAAGGTCTTCACCGTTGAAGCAATGCACAGGTATATCAAGACCGGCACAGCACTGGGCGTGCATCCCATGTTCGGCCCCGGGTCTGATGGGCTGGCCGGACGGCGCGTTGTTTTAACTCCAACCGGCGATGCCGAGGAAGAGCAGGCCGGCAAAGTGCGGCAATACCTTGTGGATAAGGGGGCTAAGGTTGCAGTCATGTCACCTGCCGAGCACGACCATGTCATGAGTATAGTCCTCGGGCTTTCGCATTTTATCGCACTTGCTTCAGCCGATACCCTCCTGGATCTCGGTAAACTCACTGAATCCGGCCGGGCTGCCGGCACCACCTACAGCCTGCTCCTCACACTGGTGGAGAGTGTTCTCACGGAAGAACCGGGGTTGTACTCAGCCCTGCAAATGCACCTGCCGGGCGCAGCAGCCGTGGAGCGTATTTTCCTTGAAAAAGCGAAGTCCTGGCTGGAAACTATTGAAAATAAGGATGGGGAACAGTTTATAAGCAGGATGGGTGATCTAAAAAACGGCTTCCGGCAGGCAGACCCGCAATTCGACCGGGCTTACCGGGATATGTACAGGCTGCTCGACGGGCGCTAATTCCCAGCTGTAGGAACAAGGTTGTAGGGACGGGGCTTTAGCCCTGTCCGGCCTATGGGCGAGGCTAAAGTCCTCGCCCCTGCATTGCTCTCCCAACACAATATCATCGCGGGGAACTTAGCGACGTGGCAATCCAATGATCGCAAGGGCATGATGTTTCACTTCGTTCGCAATGGCAGGTCCATAAGAAAGTCATTACGAAGGGCGTCTCTCCACTTCAGCTTCAGTCCTGGCCCGTTCTACCATGAAGTTAACGCTCTCATTCATATTTTCTGTTTCCAGCCTGATTTCCGGATATTTATGGTGAAAGACCCTGAATATCTCATCGGCGAATGCCTGCCCGATGACGGACACTTGATCAAAATCAAAGATAATCACCTTGAATTTTTCTAACCCTGCCAGGACGCGCCGCGCCTGGGAGCGGGAAATATATACCCCTGCCATCGTATAAAGCTTGATTCTTACTTCTGTTTTATTAAAACCAAAATCGCTTCCAGCGTCGCTGTCCGTATATTTCTTAAAAATATCATCGAGGTGGAGTGATGACGATGTGCTCAATTTGAACGTTACCCTTGTTCCCCTTTTTATTTTCCTGGTCTTTTCGATGAACACGTCCGGCAGTTTATTATCTACGGTAAGCTGATAACCGAAACTATCCAGGATAAATAAATCTCCCACTTTGGATGTGAAGAAAATTCCTTCTCCCGAATGAGATTT
>CAZABI010000208.1:0-3062 GCA_964483235.1 uncultured Dehalococcoidales bacterium
TCGGCCAGTTAAATACGCTTACGGTTTGGCGCCGTGATGGCAATTCGCAGCTTGAGGTGGTAGGTCCATCGCCCTTTGCAGCCAGACCAAAAGGGCATGTGCCCCGGGAGCTTACACATGAAGAGATTAAGCTGTATATCAGACAACATGGACAGGCGGCACGCAGATTACGGGAAGCGGGATACGATGCCATAGAGGTAATGGGAGGTATCGGCAATATCATCAGCCGGTTCACTTCTCCTCTGGCTAATCAGCGCAAAGATGAATACGGTGGTAATTTTGAAAACAGGATGAGGCTACCGCAGGAAATCATAGAGGAAATCAGAAGGGAGGTCGGGCGAGATTACACAATTCTGTGGCGATACTCGGGGCATGAGTTCCTGGATGGTGGATACGCTATAGATGGCGCTATTGAAATCGGAAAAGTCCTGAAAAAGGCAGGGGTTGAATGGCTAAATATCCAGGTTGGTTGGCATGACAGTCCGATTCCGCTTATCACCAAGGAGGTATCACAGGGCGGCTTTGCCTATATAAGTGAAGCTATAAAGAAAGCGGTTGATATTCCGATTGTAACCTCATACCGTATCACCGACCCGGTTATGGCTAACAGCATAATAGCAGAGGGAAAGGCAGACCTGATCGGTCTGGCCCGGGCGCTTATAAGTGACCCCTGCTGGGCGAACAAAGCCAGGCAGGGAAGACTTAATGAAATAAATCGATGTATTTGTTGCTGCAGGTGCGTTGACCAGACCGTAGGCACCGGTAAAGGACTCGAAATGTGCAGCGTAAACGCCAGGGTAGGAGAGGAAATCGATACTGATGTAACACGTGCGGAGAAAATTAAAAGGGTATTTGTGATTGGATCAGGACCGGGAGGATTGGAGGCAGCCCGTGTAAGTGGATTAAAAGGACATACGGTTACCTTATTTGAGAAAGACAACAAATTGGGTGGCCAGTTGAATTTAGCCAAGCTGCCGCCGGATAAGCATGAAATCGGGTATTTACAGAACTACCTGGAAAACCAGGTAAAGCAGCTGAATATAAAGATCACTACTGGGAAAGAGGTAACCGGTGACTATTTAAGTAATGAACAACCTGATTGCGTAGTGTTTGCCACCGGTGCTGTCCCTGCTATCCCGGTTATACCAGGTATAAATAGAAAACACGTGTGCACGGCTGTTGAGATCTTAGCCGGGAAATTGATCGATGGACACAAAGTCGTAGTCATCGGGGGCGGTCTCATAGGTTGCGAGGTGTCTTTATTCTTGGTTAACCATGGCAAAGAGGTGACAATTCTGGAAATGCTTCCTAAAATAGGAATTGATATTGGGGCGTCCGAGCGGTTTATAACGGTAAATAAACTGAAGAAAAAGGGTATACACCTGGAGACTGGCGTTACTGTAAGTGAAATAACCGAAGGAGAAGTCCTCGGTATGAAAGCGGCTGAAAAATTTGCGCTTTCAACTGATCAGGTTGTTATCGCAGCTGGTATGCAAAAAAACGACGGCATTATTGGTAATCTTAACGGTAGAATGAAAGAGGTGTATGCCATTGGCGATTGCGTAGAACCACGCAGAATTGGTGAAGCGATTAAAGAAGGATATAGAATTGGACTGAAGATATAATGATGGGAAAGATTATAGCTGTATGCCGAAGTGAAGTAACCGGAACCAGCAAATTATCGATCACGTGTGGCATCTTCAAGGTTGATCACGGTCTGGTTGGCGATGCCCACGCCGGATTAGACCGGGTGCGTGAAGTAAGCCTGCTGGCAGCGGAGAGCATAGATAGATTTAACCAGCAAGGTCACAGTTTTAAGCCGGGTGATTTTGCCGAAAATATCACCACTACAGGAGTAAAATTAACTAGTTTGCCGATAGGAAGTCGGCTTAAAATTGGTGAGGGAGTCATATTTGAGGTAACCCAAATCGGGAAAAAATGTCATAGTAAATGCGCGATATACAAAGAAGTAGGTAAATGTATAATGCCTAAAGAAGGGATATTTGCCAGGGTTGTCCGTGGTGGTGAGGTCAAGCCTGGTGATCAGATCAGTTTAATATCAGCAGGGTCAAATATGCGAGATTAAATCGGTATATGGCGATAAAATGGTTTAATGGAGGAAATATATAATACGAGAGTGAGGAGGCATATGTGACTCAATCTAATAGCGAACGTTCCGGTGCACAGGGCGCTGATCAGGAATTGAATGACTTGAAAAAACAACTACAGATGCTTGAAAAAAAATACGCAGAAATAATGAAGAAATATAATGCTAACTCCGACTACCGCAATGACCTGATCTGGATGTCCCAGGATATTAATAAAATAAATTCGCGTATAAAGGAATTAGAGAAACAATAATATACAACAAGCGGTTAACATTTAAGATTTAAGTACTGGCTGCCGAGCCAGGAACCATATCGAACTTTTTGCGTCCTGACTTGATACCAAGATTACGAGAATTACTTGAGAAGTCAGGGCTTTAACTTACCAGCCGTAGGTATTTTAACAAGTAGAGGTGGGAACTGCAACAGGTTCAAGTCTCTTATAGCGGGGCTAAGTGTACAATAGACAGAACTTTTAGTCTAGCCTTCACTCTCCCCAAATAATGGCGATATCACACTTTACAGGCAAGTGTTACCTGAAACTTACACTGCTACACAGTGTACTGAAGACCCTACATAGCGACAGAGGCTTTGCCATTGAAGAATTCTAAGTGCCATAAACTTTTTAATTGCACCATTCTTCCTGTTAGATGCCATTGAATGGCCTGCTTTGCCTTCTTTCACAGGATTCTCACCAGATCTTCAACACGAGCCACCTACTATCCAAAGACCTTGGGATTGGAGTTCCAGCATTCTCAGTTTTGCCTACCTCTTTACCTCGTTGCTACTTTTTACTTTAGCATCTCATACATAGTCTTTATGGTCAACTTCTTGGTTTCGGCAATACCATATCCTGAATGTGGGATGTTCTCCACTGCCTTCCGTAGGTCATTGTACGGTACAGAAACAAACAAGTTGCTGGATGGGATCTTTAGCTTAAACATTTCACGGCCATGC
>CAZABI010000209.1:0-3059 GCA_964483235.1 uncultured Dehalococcoidales bacterium
TATCATCGCTCAAAATATTGATTATGTGCTCATTATAATGAGCAATCGTAGAGAAATCAAGACGTTACAAGATTCCAGCAATGACTTGCCCTCTGCACAATCCAGCGTTTCGTGCCTCCGTGTTTCTTCAGCTTACAAGTTGGGGGAAACACAATGATTAACAATGATTTTTTCGCATACTGAATAGAAAGCCTTTTTATTGGTAATTTTCAGGCGATGCGCTTTGACCGGTTCATAGAAGCCGGCGCGTTTTTCATCGAAGACGAGAACGCCTATATCTTCATGGTGGCAATCGTGTAGAAACTTATCATCGATACTATAGGGAAAAACAATATATCCTTTATGATAGCTGCCCCTGAATTGCTTCAGGATATCCACGGCACGCAGGGGATGCTCAAGACCGCAGCATACGTAGACGCATTCTCTAACAGGCACGGCGTAGTCTTTGATAACCCAGGTGACCTTGCCGCCCGCAGCATTTTTACTTTCCACCCAACCTTCCTTTTCACTGTCTTTCAGCACCGACCGGACGAAATCTTCCCTGTATCCCGTCTCCCTGATGATATAGTCGATGCTCTTTTCCTTCTTTTTATCCAGCAGATGCAGGATTCCGGCTGGCGCGGCACCCCTTTCAATGCGCAGCCGCAGCAGCCGTTCAATCGGTTTGACGGCAATAATATCCGGTTTCAGGCCGTCTCCCACGATGTCCGGCTGAAGCTCAACCAGGTATCCCTTTCCCGAGAAATAGGCGCCTGTGATTAAATTAAGATATTTAGTATTCATCACCACGTATACCTGTATACAGGCCTGTATCCCGGACCGAAATGCTGACGGCCGTCGGACCAGGAATAGGACTTAATCCCTGGGAATAGTGAAGGAACCGTCCCTGTTGGTAACACAAAACACCGTATCCGAACGCTGAACTCTGGGCGCAGGCAGACGCGGTTCCGGCATCTCAAGGGTGAGTGCATTTTTCGGGCATGCGTCGACACATTTTTTACATCCGTTGCAATTGATCATACCCGAGAAGATGATCATGTGGTGAATATCTTCCAGGCGCCCGGGCGCGGTTTCCCCGACGGGAGGAGAATCAGTGTTCATAAATCCTATCAGGTTGTGCCCGGTATCCAGGCAGGCCTTTACGCATTTTAAACAGAGGATGGCATTGCCACAGGCTTCGGCATCATAGTAAATGACCGGCCTCGGTGTGTTGTAGATATACTCTTCCATAGCACTTCTCCTTAGCCAAATTTACATGATTGCTGCTTCACCAGTTGTCTACCAGGGATGGAAAAGACGTCCGGTCGGCGAGCTTTATCGCGCCCTGAGGACAGGCAGCACGGCAAAGCCCGCAGCCAAAACAGGCCTGCGGATCAATATAGAGAACCCGGTCGACGGGGTTGTACCGCATGGCGCCAAACTGACAACGCTTCATACATAGCGGATTATCTTTGCACCCCTGCTTGCATTTGATGGGGTCCACTACCGACACATATTCGCCTTTTCTTTGCGAATTCATAATCCCGTACGATAACCTGAACTTCGTAGGGATACAATCAGTGGATGTACAATGGCACATGACTATGGCAGGGATGCCATCGGAATTGACACCGGCATGCCAGATGGAGTGCAGGAACCCTGTACGATCGCATTCCCTTTCAAAGGCCTTCGCTTCCTCACGCGTAAGCAATTTAGTATCCGTTTCCCAGGGGCGCTCCTTTAACGCCGTATTGGCTACGGGCCAGAAGAAGAGGCAACGGAGAACATCCGGGCGCCCGAAATACCGGCGGCAGGCGCAGTGCATGAGCACAAACGGTTCCTGGCAGAGATCAATTATTTTGAGCGCATCTTCCAACGGCACCACCTGTCCACCGTGCGCCGTCATGTTTTCCAGCGCCATGCTGAGGGTGTTGGCATAGTTGAGATCGGGCAGCATGATGTCTGTCTGGCCCATGGCTCCGACTTCAAATGTGTTTTTGTCCGCTCCCCCCAGCATCCTGACCGTGTTTTCGTGCCCCTCAGCCTGATAGAGTTCGTCGCGGTAGTTGTCCGGGTTTAAATACCACTTGGTTCCGTTTCCATATTCCACGCAATACTTACACATACTACCCCCTATTAAGATGTCCCAGTAACTATATTCTAATACAATTCGTGCTGTCGGGAGGTCCAAGCGGTAGTCCCGAAAGCAGCCGCGCAGTGTTACTTCACCGTTCGATCTTGATGTTTTTCAATACAAAGGCGAAAATGGCGACTCCCAGCATATCTCCAACAATCATCGGCATGGCTATTATGCTGACAAGATTAACCGCCTTGTCAAACGGCTGTGCCATGAGCAGTAGTGAGCCCATATCGGCGCATTCCATTAAAAAGGCGAAGAGAACCGGCTTCCAGATGCCGAGCTTGCCCTTGAACAGCATGAGCATGATACCGGCGCCAAGGCCGCTGAGCGCTGTGCCCAGTGCGCAGGGCAGGGCGGTGAAGCCTCCCAGGAAATAACGATGGATTCCGCCGATCAGTCCCGCCCCCAATCCGGCCCAGGGACCGCCCAGGAAGCCGGCCAGCATGGGGCCGAGGTTGCGGATGTTGGCTATTGCGCCCGATGTCTGCACCCCGCTATAAGTGCCGTAAATGGCCAGGGCGCCGAACGTGACAGCTATGACAACCTGATCGAGCGCGTTGAATTTGCTGTCCAGCATATGCCGGTAGAATTTGAGGTGGTAAAGGAGATAGAAAACCACGATGACCAGGCAGGCCTGTTCCAGCAGCCTGAGAAGAATTTCCCATACTGAGAGTTCCATGGTTCCTCCTGGTATAACGGTTATTTGATCTATAAACGCCTTAGTATAATACGATCTAAGCTTAATTAATACTGTCCGGCTTTCGATGCAGATGCGCAGAATAACTAAGCCTTCACCCCTGTGGATTGAACAGCAGTACCCAATGATGATATAAAGGCGGTAGTAAATACGGGAGTGACAGAGATGGATCTTAAGTATATGTACGAACTTTTCAGCGATATGCCCCGGCAGGGACCGGGCAGCAATGAATGCACGCGCAGG
>CAZABI010000210.1:0-3054 GCA_964483235.1 uncultured Dehalococcoidales bacterium
AGAAGGGATGGCTGTGCATGGGCTGGCCAAAGAAATACGGCGGCCAGGACGTTTCTATGTGGGAGCAATTCGTGTACATGGAAGAGGCCGGCTACTGGGAGATTCCCGGTACATCGATGGGGATCATGGGCACCCATATCACGGGACCCAGCCTTCAGATGTTTGGCACAGAAGAACAGAAGCTGAAATACCTCCCTATGATCGCCTCAGGAAGTCCCGACGGTATCTGGTGCACCGCCTACAGCGAGCCAAATTCAGGCTCAGATTACAATAAAATTTCCACGATTGCCTTACGGGATGGAGATGACTTTGTGATCAATGGCCAAAAGGTGTGGACGAGTTGCGCGCACCGTGCCCGCTGGTGCTGGCTGGCCTGTAAGACCGATCCGTCTGTCCCGAAGATTCATAAGAGCATGAGCATCATCATAGTGGATATGAAGAGTCCCGGTATTACAGTCAGACCGCTAATTAATACGGCAGGCATCCACAGCTTTAATGAGGTCTTCTTCGACAACGTCAGGGTGCCCGCATCCAACCTGGTTGGAGAACAGAACAGGGGATTTTACATGCTGATACCCGCACTGGCCTATGAGCGGCTGTCGCTGGCGCCGCATATTTACGGCGTGGGACGCCGCCTGATGGATGACCTGATCAAATTCGCAAGGCAAACTAAACGAAATGGGAAAATAATGGCCCAGGATCCAGTGGTAAGGCATAAGCTGGCCGAGCGCAGGATTGAGCTGGAAACGCTACGCATGTTCGGCCTGGAGATAATGTGGAAGATGAGCAAGGGCATGGTGCCCGGCTATGAATCTGCGCGGAATAAAATTTACTGCAATATCTTTTGTGATAATATAACCCGGACCGGCCTGGAAATACTGGGCGCAAACTCGCAGGTGCGCTATGATTCGAAGCTGGCAAAATTACACGGCCTTCTGCAGAGCATGTATATATTAAATACAGGGTGGTTCAGCGCAGCCGGCACACTGGAAATACAGAAGAACGTCGTCGGCCAGTACAAGCTTGGCTTACCGCGGGCTTACTAATAACCTTAAATTCGCTTATAGGTAAACCACAGGAAAGGCACCATTGCAGACATGGACCTACGGATTATTTTTTACGCGATGTAAAATTCTACATCAGCCATACGCTGATAACAAACACATGGATTATGCTGTAAAATAGAGCGCTGCTCGAATAATTTCAGCGAGGGAGGATAGGAAGTGGCAGTACAAAATGAACTGGCCGCCCCATGCGGGCTATACTGCGGAGTCTGCGCAGTTTACATAGCCACCAGAGACAATAATGATAAGTTCAGGGAAAAGTTGACCGGAGTTTACGGTGTCACTGCTGACCAACTCGTATGCGATGGCTGTCTGTCGGATCGCGTAGCCGGTTTCTGTAAGATATGCTCCATTAAATCCTGTTGTACAGAAAAAAAGATCGAGGGTTGTCACCAGTGCGGCGATTTCCCGTGCATCCACATAGATAATTTCCCCATACAGGTCGGCAAGAAGGTGATATTACGTTCAGTTCCCGCGTGGCGACAGATCGGCACGGATAAATGGATGGAAGAGGAGGAAAAACGCTATATTTGTCCCTTCTGCGGTTATGCACTCTTCCGCGGTGTTAAAAAATGCCGCAATTGCGGCAACCCCGTAGACCTGGACTAATTTTTCATATAATTAATGACAACTGTCAATCTCAGCGGTTATTATATATGGCATATAATCACCGAGCTACACTTGTTATGTTAAAAAAAATACCCTGCCTTGTCGCGCTCATACTTGTAGTGTCGCTTTTGAGTAATTGCTCCCCGGCGCCGGTACAGCCGATTGAGAAACCGGTAGTGCCTGCCACCGTAACAATAGGCGCGTGTTTAGGGTTGAGCGGTGATATCTTAATTTACGGTGAATCCCAGAAAAACGGCATTGATCTCGCTGTCAAAGATGTGACTGCGTCCAACTATCTTCCTGATGGACTCACCATGGAAATTGTCTATGAGGACGCGGGCGCTACACCGGATCAGGCAAAAACAGCTATCAAAAAGCTGATACAGGACGATCGCGTCGTCGGAATTATCGGTCCGACGCTATCATCGCAGGCGCTGGCCGCGGATCCGATCGCGCAAAAAGCGGGAATTCCTGTTATAGCGATCAGCAACACCGTCCCGGGAATTACTGAAATGGGAGATGTTATCTTTCGTTGCAGCATGCCCGAGTCATCTATCATCGCCAGCACCATTAAATCCAGCAGCATCCAGGGCGATAAGGAGTTTGTCATCCTGTGGGGTAAAGACGATGATTTCACGGTAAACGGTTACCGGGCTTTCGTCGACGCATGTAAGAAACTTGGTTTAACTATACGGGGCGAGGAGCAGTTCAGCCGTGGTGAGACAGATTTTAAAGACAGGCTCTCCAGGTTGATAAAACTGAAACCGGACGCCATCCTCGTATCAGCTCTGATCACGGAGGCGATCCTCATTGTAAAGCAGATCCGCGGCCTGGGTTATACGGATACTATCATCGGCAACAACGGCTTCAATACACCCGAACTTGTGACCCAGGCTGGCGCGGATGCCGACGGCGTCATGGTCGGCACAGCCTGGAATATGACCAGCACAGGCATGAAAAACATCGATTTTATTCTTAACTACGAGAAAAGCTATGGCAAGAAGCCCGACCAGTTCACTGCGCAGGCTTATACTGCTGTATGGCTCTATGCAGATGCTATTAAATCAGCAGGCAGCACAGAGCCAAAGGCCATCAGGGACGCACTGGCCGGGATCACCAACTTCAATACACCACTCGGATTGTTCAGCTTCAACCAGGACCGTGAACCGGTGCACCCCTCAGTAGTCCAATTGATTAAGGACGGTAAGTTCACCATACTCAGCCGTTGAATTTTTAAGAAACATTGAGGGAATCCCACACAACCTCCGGCAGCATCCTGGCTTTGGGCCCATCCTGTGCCTTAAGCTTATTGAACAGATTAAAATAGCAGCCCGTACAGATATTGACTATCGAGTCTGTTTTTACCATACCCAGCAACTGA
>CAZABI010000211.1:0-3015 GCA_964483235.1 uncultured Dehalococcoidales bacterium
CTTGCTCAGCATGGGATTTATGCCGGATATCACCGCCTGATGTACATGGTTTTCGATGGCGCGCTGTAGCTTGATGTCAGGCGGATCATCGCCCTCGGCAATTTTCTCCAGCGCCTCATTGAAAGCCCTGTAGGCAATGCGCATCAGGTCATAGAGTATTTCCTGCTTGCTCGTCCAGTGATGATAGATACTGACCTTGCTGATATGTAGCCGATCGGCTACCTGATCCAGGGTTACATAGTAGTGCCCGCTTTCTCGTATCAGATCCAGCGCTACTTCCAGTATGCGTTTCTTGGTTTCACGGCGTGATTTTTTTTTCGATTCATACGATGTTTCGCGGTCCATTCCCTCAATTTCCCTGAAATCTATTTATCTAAAGTACTACGGTTCAGTATTACTATTGCGTCTATCCTTGTATCGAATCTGATATATAATAAATATAAAATGGTTGATTGTCAATTAATAATTAATTAAGGTAAAAGACCAATCTCTAACCTGCTGCCGCTAAAATTTTTGACAAGTTAATTGCGCATGTGGTATATATTAGCCATTCCTGTGTACTAATTAGTTTTACAGGCCGGTATTTGCTGGCCCGGGCAGTTCAGTCGAAATATCATGCAGCGTCGCTAAAGGAGTTGGATAATGGACTTCGAATTCACAGAACAACAGAAAATGCTCCGGGCCACCGTAAGGGAATTCGTGCAAAAAGAACTCCCTCTAAATTTGGTCAGGAAATGGGACGAGGAACACAAGTTCCCCATGGAGGTCTTCGATAAACTGAAGTCTCTTGGAATTCTGGGAGTGCATATACCGACCGAATATGGCGGAATGGGTGGTGGAATCATCGATTATGCCATCGTCGTCGAGGAGTTATCCCGCTCGGGATGTTGGGGGCTTGGTTCCTACGTTAATGCCGTGTTGATGTATGGCGCCGGCATGATCATGGACTGCGGCAACGAGGAGCAAAAACGCCATTTTCTACCACGCTTCGCCAATGGCGAGCCGCTATTTGCATATGGTATGACGGAACCGGATTCCGGCTCCGATGCGGCAGCCGCCAAGGTCAGCGCCGTAGAAAATGGAGACGATTATATATTAAACGGCACCAAGATGTTTATAACCCTGGCTGACGCCGCCGATTACACCATTACACTGGCAAGGACTGACAATAAAGTTGCCAAACACAAAGGCCTCAGCCTGTTTATCGTCGATACTAAATCAAAGGGATACAGCACGAACGTATTAAAAAAAATGGGTGGCTTCACTGACACAACCTGTGAAGTTATCTATGACAATGTTGCAGTGCCTAAAACTATGGTTCTTGGCGGCGTAGAGGCGGTCAATCACGGTTGGGACCTTTTATTAAAGACTCTGGAGGTGGAACACCTATTGGTAGCTGTGGCAGCGTTGGGGAATGCCCAGGTTACCTTTGATAGCGCTCTCGAGTATGCCAAACAGCGGAAGGCCTTCGGCCAGGAGATCGGTAAGTTTCAGGCGATCGGCCATATGCTGGCGGAAATGCAGGTAGACGTTCATCTTGCTCGGCTGGCGGTATATCAGCTTGCCTGGCTTAAGGAGAACAATAAACCCTGTTACAGAGAGTCGTGCATGGCTAAGCTGGTGGCAACCGAATGCTGGACCAACATGGCGCACCGTGCCATGCAGATCTTCGGCGGCTACAGTTTAATGTATGAGTATGATGCACAGAGATCCTTGCGTGATTCATACATTCTTTTAATAGGTGGAGGCACCAGGCAAATACAGAAGAACATGATTGCAAAATCATTAGGGCTTTAAATGCAAAGTGAGGATTTGGACCAATATCTGAAAAAGGGCATTGAATACGGCGCCACGCATGCCAGGCTGATTCATCCGGGCACAGTTGTTACGGCTGCGTGGGTGAGGTGGAAATGCCAGTACGGCTGCGCAGGCTATGGGGAAAGGTATACCTGCCCGCCGGAATCTCCTGACTTCTATAAGACAAGGGAATTGCTTGACTGCTACAACCGGGCGATATTATTCCATTTGGAAGCTCCGACGACGCCTGATCGGGGTATAATTGGCAGAGAATACCTGGACAGTCTGGTCGTCCTGGAAGGCGAAATGTTCAAGGACGGCTACTACAAGGCCTTTGTATTGTTGGCCGGTCCCTGCCATGTGTGCAAGAAATGCGCAAAGCAAAGCGGTCTCCCCTGCAGCTTCGGGAATAAGGCCAGACCCTGCATGGAAGCCTGCGGCATCGACGTTTTCCAGACGGCCAGGAATAATGGGTTTAATGTTGTGCCGCTGAGGGAGAAGAGTGAGACCCGAAACATCTATTGCCTGATGCTTGTCGATTAAGTCAAAGAACAGAGAGCCGAGCACGGTTGCACTGAAGGAGGTTTTATGGCGAAGTCCAAGTATGATGTAGTTGTAGCGGGCGCTGGCCATAACGGTCTTGTTGTGGCATGTTACCTGGCCAAAGCCGGGCTGAAAGTCTGCGTGGTTGAGAAAAACGACATGGTAGGCGGTGGTGTTATCACCAGAGAGGCAGCTGCTCCTGGATTTAAAAATGATCTGGCCTCGGTTGTGCACGGCGTATTTATTTCAAACCCGCTGTGGCATCGTGACGAGTTAGAACTGCAGTCCAAATACGGGTTGAAATATATATGGCCGGATCCTCAGTTGGCGATCGTCTTTCCCGACAACCGGGCTCTGGTTTTCTATCGAGATATTCAAAAAACGTGTCAATCCATCGCCCAGTTCTCAGAAAAGGATGCAGAAATATACCCGAAATACATCAAGAACGCACTGGAAGTTCTAAAGATGGGCGGCACGGTCTTTTTCTCCCCGCCTCCAACATTCGGGGCCATGGTGTCCATGATGGATGCGACGGAAATGGGCCGCGAATACCTGAGGGTATTGATGTCGAATGCCCATGCGATATCGGAGGAATGGTTTGAAAGCGACCAGATGAAAATGGCGGTCAGCCGCTGGGCTACTGAGATGATGGTAGGCCCTACCGAGAACGGGACC
>CAZABI010000212.1:0-2989 GCA_964483235.1 uncultured Dehalococcoidales bacterium
CGACGCTCTTCCGATCTTAAGTGAAACACATTATTATACTAACAGGCGTGGCTCCAGAACAAGAAAGCCTGTTTAGAAAGTAGCAGGTTGCCGCGTCGCTACTCTCCTCGCAATGACACATGGGTGTTTACCTATTTATACCCCTTGCCGATGCTCCAGGCCTTGCCTATCCTGTCACCAAGTTTCCAGTAGGTATTGTCACCCATGGAAAAGATCAGCGGGTCGAGTTTGGCTATGTCGGGCATCTTGCCGTCCATATACTCGTCATCACAGTACGCATGCATGATTTCCCCGATGAACGCAGTATCAGTACCGAACTCAAGATCCCGGACCAGCTTGCACTCCATGGTCAGCGGGCATTCCTCAATCATCGGCGCCGTTTGCAGCTTGCCATAGAAGACTTTGAACAGGCCTGATTTGTCCACCTTATGACCCGAAACCAGGCCGCAGTAATCGGTTATTTTTACCATCGAGGTAGACGGAATGTTCACGCTGAATGTGCCGTTCTCCACAATGCCCACCGATGTGAAGTGAATTTTGTTAAGTCCGAGGGCAACAACCGGTGGATTTATATTTAAAATGCCTGCAAAGGCCGCCGTCATAAAGTTGGCTCGTCCTTCCTTTTTAGCACCAATCAATACGATCGGCATGGGATAGAGGTAACAACCGCGTTCGATTTCTTGCTTGGACATAATCACTCCTTTAATTGTATTCCACGTCTTTACGAGGAACGGAGTGACGAAGCGATCTAATAGATCACCACGCCACTACGTGGCTCGCGATGACGCGTTTAAGTGCAGGTATCGCTTCGCTTCCATCGCAATGCCGTGTTTAACGTCACCTATATGGCGCCGGAATGCGCCAGCGGTTCAGGTGTACCCGCTCGTTCTTATAACGATAATCGGTGCCGTGCTTTTCATCGGGGTAGCCGATTGAAACCAGGGATACCGGCACCACTTGAGTCGGCATATTGAGCAGCTTGCGCATGCCTGCTATGCGTTCCTCCACCGGGTAGATGCCCAGCCAGACAGATCCAAGTCCCAGCGCGTGAGCCGCCAGCAGGATGTTCTCGGTGGCCGCCGAGCAGTCAAGTATGCCGCGGTTCTTAAACAGCTCCAGCTCCGGATCATCACACACCAGTATTGCCAGCGAAGCCTCCTTCAGCATGTGCGCATGCGGATGAAAGGTTGGCACTTGATCGAGAATCCTGCGTTCGGTTATCACCACGAAATGCCAGGGCTGCTCATTACCCGCCGAAGGAGCCTGCATAGCTGCCTCCAGTAACTGTTTGACGATATCATCGGGTATTTTTTTCTCTTTGTATTTTCTGACGCTCCGCCGCGTCATGATGGTGTCAATTGCGTCCATATCCCTACCTCGTTAAATCCGCCGCTTGGCCTTATCTATCTGTATACCGATAAGAACGATAATCGCCAGTATCACCACTGCCAGTAGATAAGGCCACACCTGCTCCCACAGCGGCGTCGGCGGCTTCTGCTTATAACCCTTGAGCTGCAGCTTGAGCTGGTTGTCCATGCCTTTGGTTATGCTTAGATCGCCTTCCAGCCGAATGTTCTCTTTCTCCGCCTGCACCTTGTACTGACCGTAAAAGCCGCGCACACGGGCCACGCCGTTATCGTCGGTGTATACGCTACCGCGGGACCACCACTCATCACGTATCATTTTCAGCAACACATTGTACGCAGGCTTCTTGGTCATATCTTTGCGCAGCAGTCCCGCCGGCGCGTCCTGCCAGGCTTCCAGGTCGGAGAAGTCCCACCATGTGATTGCTTCTACGGCGGGATGGCTGAACAGCAGCCGGTAGAATTCCCCTGCATACTTGGCCTGCGCCAATTCACCGGCAGCAGTAGAAGGCCAGTCGGCAGGCTGGGTGGCAGAGCCGATGCCGGTCCTGGGCGCACCGCTTAATATGGTAACCTCGGTAAAATGGATGGGCACATTGAAATCCTGGAAACGGTCGCAGATATCCCACACCTGCCACAACGGCCAGTTGCCGCGATGCATGTGCGATTGAATTCCGATGGCGTCAAACCTGCTTTTCTGCCTGACGATGTCCTGCAGGATGGCCTTAAAATCAGTGTCGGTACGGTAGTCATTTATGATTAATGTTGCCCTTGGGCAGGCCGTACGTGCCCAGTCAAGCGAATCAACACATGCAACCGCCGGTGTGCGCGCGTTCATCCAGTTTCCCAGCGGGTTATTCACCCGCGGCCCCATGGTAGGCTCATTCACGACATCCCAGTAATTGATCACCCCACAGAACTTACCGGCCAGGTCCTTGACCCGCTTTTCCAGTGTCTGTTGCATATCATCCACAGCAGGCGGTGCCCAGACCGGCATTGCATTGGCCCATACCAGCGGATGTCCCTTGGTAACTATTCCTCGCTTTCCCGCCCAATCAGCCATGGCCAGCAGCACTGACTCGCCAGTCTGGCCCTGCTTCGGTTCATAGCTATCCCAGTAACAGGGCAGTGTGCCGTAGTTGAACAGTGCCACGTAAGCATCAGCCCAATCCTGGTTAACCGCGTTGGGCCCGTTCTTGGCCAGAGGGGTCATAGTGGAACCGAAAAGGAAATCATGGCTCTGTTGCTCGTAATAGATCCTTGCTTGCCGAATAGGAACGCCTGCATCGTCAACTACGGTGATGACTGCATCGCCTTTACGGATTTTCTCAATTCGGTCATTGGCTCCATTCATAGTGAACCATTCACGCACCTCGTTGTAATATTGCGTGATGGTCATCCCGAGATCGCCAGCCCCGCCTGACTGGCATCCATAAAGCGGCAAAGCCAGTGCAAATATAAATAATGCCAGGACCGATATATGAACGTAATTACGTTTATTTCTCATCCCTTCACCTGCATATGTATTTGATATATTCTACCACAGCCGTAGGGGCGCACCTGAGGGTACGCCCGCTCTGGCGGATTTAAAATCCCGCCACTATATGTGACTTTCATCGCTTCTT
>CAZABI010000213.1:0-2988 GCA_964483235.1 uncultured Dehalococcoidales bacterium
CTTCTCTACCATATGCTCTATAAAATAATTACAAATTAAATCATCTGAATCAAGAAAATGAATATATTTTCCTTTAGCCAATTTTAGTCCAGTATTTCTTGCACCAGCTAATCCTTTATTTTCCTGGTAAAAATATTTTATATTGTTTCCATCAATATATTTTTTAACGACAGTTTCTGTATTATCAGTACTTCCATCATCTATAATAATACATTCAAAATTCTTATAAGTCTGGGAAAGAACTGATTCTATAGTTTCTTTAATAAATTTATCCTGATTATAAGCAGGAATTATAATAGATACTTCTATCATAATAATTTCCTTTTATTTAGCCTTTTTGGCAAAACTAAATAGCTTTTTTAAAACTTTTCCGACTAGTCTCATGTTTAATATATTTTTGGTAAAAAATGATAGAACTTCTTTCTTTTTACCTGTATTTTTATAAATCCTCGTAAGCAAATCTACTATATTTGAATATGCTATATCTTTTAATAAAGATTTGCTATAAAACGCTGGGGTATTATTAATCAGCTTATTATTAATAAAAACCATAGTATTAAATGTACGGTGAATTATCTCTGATGGTATCTTTATAAAATCATCAGCATAAAAATTGTGAAGATAATCTATATTCTTTAAGTAATTTCCACTAACTCCTATTTTTCTTAAATTATTCTTAAAAATATTTAAACTTGCTGTATTCTGTTCTTGTCTTCTCCTGCTAGAAATATTTCCTGGATCACTACACCATAAAGTTAGTACATCTGGTAATGCCCAGGCTCTTCCCTTATTTACAAGTTTACACCATAAATCATAGTCCTGAGCATATCTGTAACTTTCACTATAACCACCAACACCCATTACTTCATCTAATTTAAACATTGCTGAAGAATGGGCAAACATATTTTGAAATGTTAAATCATAATATAGCTTTTCGGGACTTGTATTATATATAACTTTTTTTATAATATCTCCATGATTATTTATGATATTATAACTTGTCCCTAAAAGTACAAACTCAGGATTTCCTCTTAAAAAATCAATCTGTTTTTTTAACCTATCAGGTAAAGATATATCATCAGCATCAATCCTGGCTATAAATTGGCCTTTAGCTTCCCCTAAACCACTGTTTAAAGATCTTGTCAACCCTAAATTCTTACTATTATCTATAATCCTTACCCTACTATCACTAAATGATCTAACAACATCTATAGTATTGTCAGTGGATGCGTCATTAATAATTAAAAATTCATAATCACTAAAAGTCTGGTTTAAAATAGAATGAATAGTTTTACTTACTGTTTTTTCATTATTGTATACAGACATTAAAACAGTAACTATCGGAGATTTCATATTATTCATAATAACTTAAACATTTTCACTTGATTTACCACGCATTCTATCAGTAGCTTTAATAAAACGCTCTTTATACCTTTTTTTGTAATAATGTACTACTGCTTCATCCATATCCATATAACATTGTTTGCACATTGGATGTTTACGCAAAGTCCCCTCATAATGCATTTTTCTAGCTTTCATAAGTACTGGTGATTTTATAATCTCATTAATAGATTGCTCAGGATATTTACCAATAGGCAGTAAGTTATCATAATCCATACAACAAAACATAGCAGTTCCATCCCAACCAAATATAAGTTTCTGCCTTAAAAATCTACAGTATTCATCGGGTGATAATTTATTATCAACAGCAAGCTCTGTTTTCCCACCCCAGTCATGAATTACAGTATGATAGATCCTGCCAGCAATTCCTTCCCATCTCTTTTTAAATTCAGGCCACTGTCCATCATTAATACCAGGATAATCCATAAATTTAACTGAAACTTCCAGATCAGGATTCAATTTATTTTTAGATTCTATAATTTTTTTAATGCTTTCCTCAATCTCTAAAAGGTTCATATTAGTCCTAATTTTTTTATAAGAATTTTGCTCTGTAGCATCAATTGAAAAATTAAGTATTGTTAGTCCGCAGGTAACAAGTTCTTCAGGATTATATTGCTTAATCAAACCGCCGGTAGTTGTAAGCATAATTGTGCTATAGCCTACATCCCTTGCAATTCTTATATACTCACAGAAATCTTTTAGAATTAAGCTTTCACCCATATGATATGGATATAGAGCTCTTGCTCCCAAATTATAAGCTTCTTTTATTAATTTACTATATAGTTCAATGCTCATTTTGCCTGCTTTTCTTTTCTGATTTTCTCTTGGGCACATTATGCAAGTGGTGTTACACCTGTTTATAATTTCAACTCTTATTTCTTTAAGCTCAAATTTGTCTTTCCCTCCAACAAAACTAGTCTCTTTCTGCCGAGCTTCTTTTAATATTTTTTCTTTAATTTTTTTATTCTTTTTAAGTATTTTTACACGAAAAAGGAAATTAACATACCAGTCAATAATTTTAAATAATTTTAGCTTTATTTTAGTCTTTAACTTCATTTTACCTTCAGTTATAAGCTTTACCTGCACACTAATATATTAAACAAGCAGTAATACTAAATAATAATAAAATCACTAACTATTAAGTAAGCGGTATTTTAAAATCTACAATATCAAAACTTAAAATTTTTGATATTAAGGCTATCCCCCAAACAAACATCACTGTTCCATGAATATCTGGCTCATTTAATCCCCTTGTTATAAGTGCACCATAATAGATATCATTAGCCTTACTTTTATGAAATGAAAATCCTCCTAAATCCTCATAATAAAACTCTCTATAAATTTTTAGCCTATCATAGCAAAAATCTTCTACTTCCTTTTTCCTATAACCAGAAATTCTGGAGCAATAATAAAGACAATATATTATATTAAAATTACTGCAAGCTTCCTCATCATTTATAGCATCCAAACAACCGTTAATAATCTTCTCATAGTTGTTAACATTTAAAATACCAGCAGCTTCCTTACCAGTAAGAATTTTCATCGCTCCATTAATTTTTTCTTTAACAGTAGTCTTACCCTTATACC
>CAZABI010000214.1:0-2973 GCA_964483235.1 uncultured Dehalococcoidales bacterium
CGCCAGTTTTTTAGAAATTGACAGGGAGAATTCCCAGTCTCTGTCCTCGCTCTCTTCCTCAAGCAGGGCCGTACGGTAGGGCTTACCGACCACCTCTTTAAGCGCGAACTTACGTATTTCGGTTCTTAAGTTTTCAGCTTTTTCTCCCAGTACGAAGTCCATGTATACGGCCTCCCCAGTAGTATTTAAGTTAAGATTCGCATAACATTGTAATATAAGTGCAGTTTATTTGTAAGGAGTCTCTCAGGTTGTCACAGGAAGTGTCATCATTTTAAAATAATAAGCCATAAGAGAAATAATGCGAGGTATGTGATTATGTCCGAGGAGCTTGGTAAGATAGAGAAACCCGAGGTGAGTAGCTACCAACAGAACCGCAGGCTACTACAGGTACCTTTAGTTTTCGCCAGTCCCGACTCGGCCGCTGAGTACGTTGAGATCTTTGAAAAGTACTGGCAGCAGGTTGGCGAGCAGATAAGTAAACTGGAAAATAGCCTCGGTAGTGTTACCCGGGTCATGCATGAGATGCTGATCACCGGCGGCATGGACGGATTGAAGATGCTGGAGAAGATCAGCCCAAGGAGTCATGCCATCACCTGCCAGAAGTGCAAAGACGGCAACGGGCTGGACTTCATTGAGGACCGTGAATTGCTGGAGGAGGTCATGGATTGGGAAAGGTGCCTGCTGGCCGGACTGATAAGTCAAAAAGTAGCCAGGCAGGTCTACGAGTCCTATAACGAGGCTTCACGCAAACGTTACCAGCATTTAAGCAAGGCTATCGACGAATCGCTCAAGGACGGCGACGTAGTTATCCTCTTTATCCGCGAAGGACATATGGTGCAATTTCCGAGTGGCATTGACGTCTTCAGTGTGTCGCCGCCGGCGCTGGACGAGCTTCACCGCTGGGCGCGCGACCAGGCGGTGAAGAGAGAGCAAAAACAGGCTTGACCTATCGAAGTCAGCACTTATTCAGAGGGACTTTGCCTGCTTCTCTTGGTTCAAGGTAGAGGGCTTCCGTCGGGCAGGCCCACATGCAGACACCACAGCCGATGCAACGCTCTTCATCACGGGTCAGCTTGTCGTTTTCCATCTTGAGCGCCTTCATCCAGCAGCGATCTATACAGGCCTCGCAGGCGGTGCAATCATCCTTGTTGATATGCACCAGGTAGCGGGCATTGACCATCCGGCTGGGCGCAGGTGAGTTAGCGGCGCCTTTGATGATCCAGCAATGGCATCCGCAACAGTTACAGAGGAGGTTGGTGTACTGCCCGGGAGTATTCGCATAATTATGCACCAACCCGGCTTCCTCGGCCTCATCCAGTCTTTTAAGCGCTTCCTCTTTCGATAGCATTTTCGTAAAACCACGTTCGCAGGCGAATTTGGCCGATTCTCCAAAGACCATGCAGACGTTGAGCGGCTCCGAGCTGGGCTTGCCTATCAGGTTGCCTTGGTGTCTGCAGACACAGGTGCCAGCCGCGATGTACTCGGTATCAAGTATCAGTTGTTTCATTTCCTGGTAGGGGATAACAGCTGTTACATGGGTTATCTCCCTGTCAACCGGCACTTTTCTGCCGGGGGCCGATTTCTCTAATTTGGGTGGAGTGGCCGACATGAATTCCCTTTTGATAGCCTTTGAATAATCCCTTAAAAGGAAGGCAAACTTCTTGCTTCGCTCGTCTGCTATACCCTTCATGAGTTGGAACTCAATCAGTCCCGGCACGAAGGGAAGGCCTTCATACAGTTTTTTACCGTCCTTTTCTTTTATATGGATAAGCCCTTTGTCGCCCATGGTTTCAAGCCGGGATTTCAACTTTGGCAAATCCTTTGTGTCCAGGTTTGTGGCAATTTCCTCAATAGCGGCATATTCGATGGGCATAGCACAGACAATTGTGGCCTCTTCAGGCGTGAAAAGGAACTCTACGAAGTCATAGTATTCTTTGCATTTGACCGCTGGTACATAAGTACCTCGCGCATTAATTGCTGCAGCCAGCTTGTCATAAATTGCATCAGCCATTTTTCACCTCTCAAAGTTTATTTGCAGTCATGCCCTGAGCGGTAACTTGCTGGCCGGCCTGGGTTCAAGCACCAGCGCGTCGGTGGGGCAGATCCACATGCAGATGCCGCAACCAATGCAGCGTTTCTCATCCCGCACCAGCTTACCATCTATCATCTTGAGCGCTTCCATCTGGCACCGTGGGATGCAGGCCTCGCAGGCAGTGCAGTCATCCTCGTTAATCTTGATTAGATAGCGGGCGTTCACAGCCTGGCTGGGGATAGGATTTCTTTTTACACCGCGCATGATCATGCAGTGGCACTGGCAGCAATTGCAAAGCAGGTTGGTGAAGTTGTCCGGGGAATTGGCAAAGGAATGTATAAGGCCGGCTTCCTCTGCCTCTTCGATACGTTTAATGGCCTCCTCTTTGGTCAGGCGTTTGGTAAAGCCCCTCTCGTAGGCAAATTTAGCCGATTCACCCAGCACCATGCAATTATTAGTGGGCTCTTTGCATTCCTTGCCCAGCAGAATGCCCTGGTGCCGGCAAATGCAGGTGCCGGCGGAGATGTATTCCGTGTCCATGATCAATACTTTTAATTCTTCCAGCGGCACGATAGTGGTCTGATGGGTGATGTCATGATTGATGGGTATACGCTTACCTTCTTTGGCGGGCGCAAAAGCTTCGATTTGCGGGGCGTCCGGCGACATGAGCATTTTAATCATGGCGCGTGAATAGTCCCTCAGCAGGACAGCGATCTTCTTATGGCGGTCATCGACAATGCCACGCATGAGCTGGAATTCGGTAATGCCCGGGACAAGCGGCAGAGCTTCGTAAAGCTGCTTACCTCCTTTATCACGGATATGAATAAGGCCCTTATCAGCTAGCGTTTCTAGCTGTGTTAATAGCTTCTTAAGGTCCCGGCCGGGTAAATTTTCAGCTATCTCATCGATTGTCGCATGTCCCAGCGGCATGGCGTTGAATA
>CAZABI010000215.1:0-2968 GCA_964483235.1 uncultured Dehalococcoidales bacterium
CTCTTTCGTGGCATCGCTCTTGGGCATCTTGAATTTATTCAGTACCTTGCGGGCGATGGCCGGGTGTAGCACTGAGTCACCGCTGTAAACGGTTTTGATGGCCTCCATCAGGTCCTGCACACCTACATCCTTGAGCAGGTAGCCTGCAGCGCCAGATGAAAGCAACGAAAATATATATTGCTCATCATCGTAGGCTGTTAATACCAGGATAGCCACCGAGGGATAGAACGCTTTAATCTGCCTGGTCGCCTCGATGCCGTTCAGCTTGGGCATAGAAATGTCCATAATTATAACATCCGGTTGAAGCTCCCTGGCCATTTTAACAGCCTGCTCACCGTCACTGGCCTCGCCAACTACCCGGAACTGCGGCTCACGCTCCAGTGATTCGCGAATGCTCTCGCGTACCACGGCGTGGTCTTCTGCCAACAATATCTTAATTTCTGTCATTTCCCTGCACGATTTACCTGCAGTTACGCTGTAAGTATACATCTGTATTTAAATCTAAGTAAAACCATATTGAATACCCTTTTTTTCTTTTAGACGAAAAACGAGAGAAGTTATTTACCGGGCTAAGGAAAAACCATGATAAATGTAGGGCAACGCTTAATGGAATAAACCACGACCGATTAGCCTTTTCCCATACCGCGGAAATAAGCAGTACCCCGATGTTTAGGGCCGCGACAGGTGGTTTACTATAAGTGAAGAAAATAATAGCAAAGAAGGAGAACTGCAGAACAGGGCTAACATTTATACTATAGATCACCCTGCAGATTTGAGAGAAAAGTAGTCGATAGTCTTTATGCCTCCCCCTTGCCCGGGTCGCCGGCAAGCCTGGTTACAGACACCTCTTAGAGCTTCCGGCGCCCCCCATTTTTTACTACCTATCCATTCAATCCGTATAACACCAGCGAATTGATCTCACGCACCAGCTTCGGTGTGAACTTGATTTTAGACAATTCACCAGCGCCGGACTGCATACCCCTGTTAAGCAACTCGAAATAAATCAGGACTGCCTCGTTCGATAGATCTTTACTGATGTACCCTTGCTTCCTGCCTTCTTCAACGAGGTCAAGTATTATCTGGCGCGACATCTTCTTAAACACAGTATCTACAAACTGCATCAATTGCGGATCGTTATATACAACAGGACCCATCAATTCGCCGTTAAACTGTGCCGCCACCTGCTCTTTACGAAAAATCATATACTCTAATTTTTTTATAAAAGGCCTTTCACTTTTAAAAAGGCTCCCATAATCGGCCAGTATATCCAGTAAAAATTTTTTAATTACCTCCCGCATAAGCTCTTCCTTGCTGTTAAAATGGTTGTATATACTGACCTGAGAGACATTCGCACGTTTTGCTATATCAACGATACTGACCCGCCTGAAACCATGCGCCTGGAAAAGCGTAAGCGCAGCCCTTGATATGCTTTCACGCTTTTGCTGTTTCCTGCGTTCAAAACCGTTCATACATGGCCAGTCATAATTTTGTAATTTATGTAACTATTTTATTCAAATATATTGACTTTGTCAATAAACAACTTTACAATTAGATTATAAAGGTGTATAAATTTCTATTTTAATTGGAGCTGCATGCAAGGAGCTGCTATTAAACTCAGCATCCGCCTGGAGAACCTGACCAAGGTCTACGGCATGGACCACGTCAATGTTTACGCATTGAACGGGGTCTCGCTGGAGGTATACCCGGGCGAGTTCATCGTTTTGCTCGGCCCCAGCGGCTCCGGCAAGACCACTCTGCTCAACATGGTTGGCGGCCTGGACACACCCACCTCCGGACTGGTAGAAGTCAACGGCATCGATATCTCCCGCATGAGCAGGGGCAAGCTCACCGAGTTCCGGCGCCGCCAGGTGGGCTTCATTTTCCAGTTCTTTAACCTCATCCCCACGCTCACCGCCCGCGAAAACGTGGAGTTCGCCGCCGAACTCTCCAACAACCCTGTGCCGGCCGTTCAGCTTTTACACGAAGTGGGACTGGGGGAGCGTATCGACCATTTCCCCAGCGAGCTGTCCGGCGGTGAGAACCAGCGCGTAGCCATTGCCCGGGCGCTGGCCACCGATCCCACCCTGATGCTCTGCGACGAGCCGACCGGCAGCCTTGACTACGAGACGGGCAAGCGCATACTCAAGCTGCTGCGCACACTGAACCAGACCAGGCACAAGACCATTGTGGTTGTCACGCACAACGCGCCGGTGGGGGCCATCGCCGACCGCCTGGTCAGGATGCGCGACGGCAAGATCGTTGAGATCACCCGCAACGAGCAACCCCTGGACCCCGACAAGCTGGAGTGGTAGGCATGAAACGGCTGCAGTTAAAGCTCTTCCGGGACATCTGGAAGAGCAAGATACAGTACGGCGCAGTGGCCTTCATCATCTTTTTAGGTGTCGCCATCTTCATCTGCTGCTATGAGGCCTACCTCAACCTCAACCTTTCCTACAACGCCTTCTACGACCGCATGAGTATGGCGGATTACTGGATTTCGGTGGACTGGGTCGGCCACCGCGCTGTCAAAGAGATAAACGATATTCCGGGAGTGCAGGCCTACGGCCGAATTGTTGATGACCTTTTCATCGAAATGGGAGGGGAAAGCGGTGAAAAAGTGGTGGGCAGGGTGCTCTCGCTGCCAGAGAGTAAGAAACCTGCCATCAATGCGGTTGAAATCGAGGCCGGCCAGTATTTCAGCCGTACCCTGGGGCGAGAGATTCTGGTGGAACGTCATTTTGCCGATTATTACGATATCAAGCCCGGCGATTGGCTGACCCTTGAGAAAGACAACGTGAAGTCGAGCTTCAAGGTCATAGGTATCGTAATGAGCCCTGAGTATATATGGGTGGTTAAAAGCGCCCAGGAGCCCATGCCCACACCACGCACTTTCGGCATTATCTTTATGCCGTTGCGGGAAGCGGAGAATATCTTCGGCATGGAGGGCATCTACAACGAAATATCATTT
>CAZABI010000216.1:0-2960 GCA_964483235.1 uncultured Dehalococcoidales bacterium
GCTGGACCGCGTCAATGTGGAAGGCACGCGTAACGTGATCAAAGCCTGCTTAGTTGCCGGACCAAGGCTGGTCTACACCAGTTCCATCCACGCCATCCAGGAACCACCCCACGGGACCATCATTGATGAAGCATGTCCGGTCGATTCAGTTAATGTGCTGGGGGAGTATGCCAGGAGCAAGGCCCTTGCCACGCTCGCAGTGCAAAAAGCAGTGGAGCAGGGGCTTGACGCGGTGATAGTGCATCCTACCGGCGTCATTGGTCCGTTCGATTTCAGGATATCGGAGATGGGGCAGCTTATACTGGATTTTGTCCGTGGCCGGCTTAAGGCCTATTTAGACGGCGCCTACGACTTCGCCGATGTCCGCGATGTGGCCAGGGGAATGATTCAGGCTGGTAAGAAAGGCCGCAGTGGAGAACGTTATATTCTCTCCGGACAGCAGATCAGCATCAAGGACCTGATGCGCGTGCTGGAGGAATCCACCGGAAAGAAAGCGCCTACATTTAAAATACCTGTCTGGTTGGCACGCACTGTGGGCAAGCTTGCGCCAATCTACTACCGCATTATCCGCAGCAAGCCGCTCTTTACTGATTATTCCGTGGATGTGCTGTGCAGCAATTCCCTGGTGACTTCGCAAAAGGCTCACCTTGAGCTTGGCTACACACCCCGCGCCGTCAGGGAGTCAATCGCTGATGCCGTGGACTGGTTCAGGGACAATTTCGTGCTGGAACTGGCTCCCGCCAAGGTGGACGCTAAGTCCTGATACCTTTAGGTCATTCGTGAAGAGCTAACTGACCAGTCCGGTTTTTATTATCCGGTATTTATTTTCGGGCGGCCATAACCTCAATAAAATTCTCAAGCAGGAACTGCGTCCTATCAGCCGAGTATTTACGCTTGTCGCTCATATCGCCGTCAAGCACCATGAAGGGGATGCCTCTTTTCTCCAGTGCATCCCGGATGAGGCGCTGGCCTGCGCTGGAATGGCGGCAGGCGTCGACAGAGAAATGTATAACACCGTCAGGATTGTATTCTTCTACGATATTCAAGATGCCCGCCAGCCGCTGCTCAATCGTACCGACATATGGGTTCTGCATGCAGCGCAGGGCCATGCTCTCAAACGGCCGCTGCTCATCCATCTCATCCCAGTAAACGCGCGCCTGCTCACCCATGATGATGCTCACACCGTTTTTACGTAAGATCGAACTGATATTGGTCGGTTGCGGCGGATACCAGGCCAGCCAGAAGATGCGGAATTTCTCAGGCGCCAGGGTGCCACTGTCAAGCTTGTTCCGGCACTCCGCCACCAAGTCGAGATAGAGCTGTTCCTGGACCGGCTTGCCATTCAGCATGTTGCCGAAAATGCACATGTTAAGCACATTTATGCCGTTCCAGGGGAAGGGACTGGACTTCTGTATCTCTGCCAGTTGACCGTAGGCTGCCCGCCCCCGGTTGCAAGCCCTGATACACCCACGCAAACGTTCCGGATCGAGTTTCTGCCCGCATACCTCTTCCAGTTTGCCTGCTATACATCGCAACTGCGATGCGACATAGGCAATCGATTCTTTATCGATTTTATTGGGTACGTCCAGCGTGATGTCCTCCTTGCCATGATAGCGGGCGAGTATCTGGTTCAGCCTGGCCTTGCCGTCGCAAAAGTAGGTCGATGACAGTAAAATATCGGCGCGCGGCATATATCCCAGCAACTGGCATCCCATGGCCAGCCTGTGAAACGAGCACAGGTCGGTAGAGTAACCTTCCTCCTCTGCCCTGGACATGACATTTACGCTGCCGTCAGCGTCCAGCATGGGCAACAGGTTGGTCGCGATCTCGAAATCGAAGGGAGCAACATCGAAGGCGGCCAGAAGTTCCATCGGGAAAGAGTAATACGAAGTCCAGGCGACCTTGGCCTCATCCGCATATGCGTTAAGGAAGGAGGAGGCGAGTTCGATATTGATTCTTGCCCAGGCGCGCGGTTTCTGCTGGTACTGGGCATCGAGACCACTTTTCATTTTCTCGTAATATTGCTTCAGCATGGCTTATTTCCCTCCCTGTTCAAGCATTTCAATGAAGGCTTCTACCCGCACCTTCATCTGGCTTTTACTGCTGAAAGTGTAGTCATTTTCAAGGAACAGCACGGGCATCCCGGCGTCCGTGAGATTCTTTATCAAGTATGGCACATCATAAAGCTGCAGATCGCAGAATTTCACAGACGTTAGAATCACACCGTCTATCCCGTAAGCTTCGGTTAGCAGCTTGATCTCATCCGCACGCTGTACCGGGCTGCCGGTCCTCGGGCAATGCGGTTCGGCAAGGTAAGCCTTGGCCAGTGCGACGTAAGGATCATTGATTTCTTCATTGACATGCCGGTTAAAATGCCTTAGAGCGGTGCAGAGATCTGCTACGGGGACATCTGCCCCCGCTTCTTCTATCATCACAAATAGGTCAGGCCGGTCCATAACATTGCCGGATATCAGAATGCGCTGCTTTTTCCTGCCTTTCCTGGAGCCAGAGCCCTGCTGCATATTTAAATAAATTTCTGTCAGTTTAATTGCATCCGCCTTACCATCGCCGTATATCGAATTTAATCCAAGCATAAACAGGTCGCTGCCTTTCACGGGCAGGGACGGCGATTGCTGCTTAACATAGATATCATGCATTGCACTCCGTGACCTGTTGGTCTCTTTAATAGCTTTGTTTAAATCTGCAGATTCAATCCCGGCGCCAAAAGCCTTCCCGAGCGATTCGGCCAGTTCCCGCAGTTGAGAAGCGTAGTAGTGGACTGCCGGATCATCATTATTCTTGGGAACCTCAAGCATGTAGATAAATCCCGGATTGATATATGACTTCCATACATCATATAGCCTCCGCATGCCGTCGCATGATCTGGTGAAAACCGCTCCGTTTAATTTGCCGTCCGCACCATCCAGGGCCGTGCTAAAAACGCTCTTGATATAGGGGCA
>CAZABI010000217.1:0-2951 GCA_964483235.1 uncultured Dehalococcoidales bacterium
GAAAGATAGTTAAGCAATCTGCTGAAGTCCAGCGGTTTACTTAAATACAGCCGACTCGCGGATTCGAGGAAATCCTGGGTTGATTTGGTAATTGTATCGCCCGTAATAAATATAACCCTTTCCGCCAGCATCGGTGATTTTTTCTCGATCATCTCGTACATATCCTTGCCGTCTATCCCCGGCATCTTGATATCCAGCAAGTAAGCACCGTATTCGTTTGCATCGATTTTTTTTAAACCTTCTACGCCGGTTGCAGCCGTATCAATTTCATAACCTTTTTCCGTCAATATGCGTGTCAGTATGTCCCGGATTACCATTTCGTCATCTACAACCAGTACCTTCATTTTTATACCGCTTTTTACCGCTTGCCCGACCTGCGGGGTTGGCTCATGCTTTACTGCCGGTTTTTGTTGCTTCGTTACAGGAAGCTCGATATTAAAAGTTGCTCCCCTGCCCTCTTCGCTCTCAGCATATATCCGTCCGCCGTGCTTGGTTACGATACCATGGCAGACGCTTAAGCCTAACCCGGTTCCCTGTCCCACGTCCTTAGTTGTGAAAAACGGATCAAAAAGTTTATCCAGCATTTCCTCGGGTATGCCCGGGCCATTATCGGAAATGACTATTTTGATCCTGCTATTTTCCTGCTGTGTAGTTACCGATATCCTGCCCGAGCGACCTCTACTTGCAATAGCCTGCTCTGCATTCACCACTATGTTCAGCACCACCTGCTGTATTTGTGTTTCATCCACCCATATTTCCGGCAAATCTTCGGCAAGCGTGGTGACTACTATTATGTTGTTGACTTTGTGTTCGTAATCTCGCATATCAAGCGTTTTTAATAACAGTTCATTGATCTTAACTGGTCTATTCTCAAGGGAATGGCTGCGGGCAAAGGTGAGCAGGTTTTGCACTATCTTGGCTGCGCGCTGGCTCTGGCTGTATATTTTTTCCAGGTCAGCTCTAGCTTCTTCAGGCAGGCCTTCATCCATAACCATCAGTTGCGCATAGCCCATGATGGCCGTTAAGGGGTTATTTATTTCATGAGCTACGCCGGCAGCCAGTTCGCCGATTGACGCCAATTTGCTGGCGATGAGCAATTGCTGTTCCATCTTCATGCGGTCGGTGATGTCCCTGCTGATGCCGCGTGCACCTATAATATCGCCTGTCATGTTGCGCATAGGGGAGGCGGAAAACCCGATAATGCGCTTGCTCCCATCTCCCTTGATTATGGAGGCAAACAACCCCGAAACAATCGAGCCGTTCTTAAGAACCCCTTCAGTGATTTTACTGATATTATCGGCCAATTGATTATCAAGCGGATCGATAAAACCGGCGAAATGCCTTGCTATTATCTCATCCCGGGGACGGCCGAGTATCCGGCACATGGCATCATTGATGAAAATATAGCTGCCCCTGAGATCCAGCTCAAAATACCCATTTTCCATATCTTCCAGTATAGTGCGGAACCTCTCCTCCGAGCGTTTCAATACTTCCTCTACCATTTTTCGCTCGGTAATATCCCTGGTAACACCAATTACCAGTTGCCTTCCACCCCGATTAATTACCCTGCCGTGAACTTCCACCGGGAAGGATGAACCGTCTTTACGCACGTGGACCGATTCAAAAGCGCTATCACCCTTTTCAGCCATATTATACAAACGTGCCTCAGCCTTTTTAGCATTCTCCACATCTGCCAGCTGCCTGACGTTCATACCAAGCATTTCTTCGGCGGTGTAACCCCTCGTTTTACACATGTTGTCATTGACATAGAAGATATTACCCTGCAAATCAAATACATAGATCGAGTCGGTTGCCAGATCAAGGAGCTGTGCCCGCAGGGCCATTTCATCCCGCATCCTGCTGCTCTCGGTGATATCCGTACCTGAGCTTATTATACCTATAATGCGGTCCTGTTCGTCAGTTAAAATAGCATTCTGCCAGGCAATCAGCCTCTCCTGCCCTGTCCTGGTAATAACCGGCCTTTCGACATATTTCGCCAGCTCCACCTCCCCTTTGATAAGCTTCTCATATCCCAATCTTATTTTTTCGTTTATATTTTCAGGCAGGAATTCCCTAAACCAGTCGGACCCGATCGCCTCTTTCTCTGAACAGCCCAGCACTTCACAGGCCTTGTGGTTGATCAGGCTGATATTGCCACCCGTATCCAGTACCACCACCATCACAGCTGCAGAGTCAAGGTATTTCAGTGTCCGGCTTTTTTCGTCAAGCAACAATTTTTCAATGAGCTTGCGCTTGGTGATATCACGCAAAAAGGCCATATCCGCCGGCCGGTCCTGAAAGTACATCAGGTTACCGGATATTTCCACGTCCCTGCTTTCACCATCAACTCCCACTATTTTACATTCGACGGGGTTGGGGATATCCAGGCCTGCTATTCGGTCCTGATAACGCTGTTTAAGCAATTCACGGTGGTCGGGATGTACATAATCCAGGAAAGACTTCCCGATTAGGTCTTCTTTATTACATCCCAGCATAGTTGCCATGGCATGGTTAACATATTGAAAAACACCGTCCTGGGCCACCAGTATCCCATCCATAGCCGTTTCAACCAGCGCGGAATATTTTTCCTCAGAGTCACGCAGTGCTGCTTCCATCTCCTTTATAACGCTGATATCTTCGGCAACAGCCTGAGCACCCACTACGTCGCCTTCACTATTAACTATGGGAGATATATGTATCTTCAAGCAGGACTTCTTACCCCACACCGACATATATTGATATTCCGAGACAACCTGGACGCCCTGATCCAGGCTTTTTTTCAGGTCGTCTGAAAAGCCGGCTTCTTTCAACTGTGGTAATTCGAGCACATTAATGGCCTTTGTCGCTTGTTTGGATGGCGATCCCAGTATATCCAGGAAGGCTTTGTTTATATCAACAATTTTGCCTTCACGATCGACAATGACGATACCCAGCGGGGAATCTTCAACAAT
>CAZABI010000218.1:0-2910 GCA_964483235.1 uncultured Dehalococcoidales bacterium
GATGGCGGACAGCCCTTCCAGTACATGGCTGGAGATCAGGTTGGTTAGCATGGCCAGCGGGTCGAGTCGCATCAGCAGAGGGCGCCAGTTGAGGAATAGTACTATGAACAAAAGGAATGCGATGATCTGCACTGCGGTGCGCAGGTGCAACCAGCTTTGCGTGTTCCAGCCGGCGGTCCGCTTATTTTTAGCTTTCAAGTGAGATTTCCCTGATTGAGAGGTCTTGCAGATCGGCTTTCCCCAATCCCATCGACGAGGCTATGCCTATATAGCGTACGTCATCGGGCTGCAGGCCGAATAAACGCGTGGCATAGCTGTCAGCGGCCACCGTATCGGTACCGGCGATGATGGTATCGGTGAAACGGACATCCTTCATGTCACCGCCGGTCGGGCCGTTAGCGACAAGAATACGGACGGCGTCAATGATGGTAAGGTCCGGTTTCACGCGTGTCGCCAGGTCTGCGATACGCTGATGCAGGTTGAGATGGAACATCTGGGCGTTACCGATAATGCCCATCATATTTTTTAAAACGAGGGTCGATTTAGCAGCGCTGTGTTGCTTGGCGATGGGAATATTAATGAGCACATCCGCCTTGAAAATATCCTCGTAGATATCCCATTTCTTGATATCTCTGCCCTGCGGTATGTCCGTTGAGACGAACTTAAAACGCGGCATGATCTCCATCTCACCGCCGGCAGCTTCCACTTCTTCCTTGATGCCGCTCCTGGCGTAATTACTCTCCGGTGTTCCCCCGAAAGGCCGGTCCATAACCCGGACACGTCCGGCGCCCGCCTCAAGGCACATCCTGACAACGGTGCCTACCACCCAGGGATTGGTGCTGGCTGCGAACTCCCAGTCGCGCACCGGGGGGCCGATATTCGGCTTGATGATGACGTTGTCTCCCTTCCTGACGAAGCGCTTCATGCCACCCAGCGCATCCACCGCGGCCCGTGCCAGGCTGGCGGGGTCCTTGCCTTTCACCACCACCAGGTCAGGGTAATTTGTCTCCACCGGGGTCGCCTGCTGCTGCTCCGGGGAAGGCGCAGCGGGTATGGGTACGGCTGGAGCTGTCGCAGCCTGCTGTGGAGCGCAGGCGGCCAGGAACTTGCCGGCGATAATGGCCCCTATGCCAACTGCGGCGGCGCGTATAAAATCGCGGCGGGATAAATCGGACATGCGTATTAAATGGAATTATAAGTATGCGGCAAAGGTAAGTCAAAATAATCTGTAAAAATGGAGCTAATCGATCGGTCGTGATAAAATCAATGATATCCTGCAATATTTAAAGATTCGAGGAGGTTTCAGATGTCTGATGCTTATCCTGTTAACCTGACAATCGATTACCCTGACCAAAAACTGAACAGGCTGACCACTTTTTTCCGTATATTCGTGGCGATACCAATACTCATTATAATGATGTTGTTGTTGAGCACGTCCTATAGCTATAGCAGCGAGACTGTAAAAAGCGTAGCTACCGGCGTCGGTTTTGTGTTCTTACCGCTCGTATTTATGCTGCTCTTCAGGCAAAAATATCCGCGCTGGTGGTACGACTGGAACCTTGAGCTATCCAAATTTCTTTATCGTGTGGCAGCCTACCTGTATTTGCTTGATGACAGATACCCATCCACCGACGAAGAGCAGTCCGTCCATATCACCATGCCTTACCCAGACGCTAAGGCCGATTTGAACCGCTGGCTACCCCTGGTTAAATGGTTCCTCGCCATTCCGCATATCATCGTGCTGGTCTTCCTGGAGCTAGCTGCCTTCGTGGTGATAGTCATTGCCTGGTTCGCTATTCTTTTTACCGGTGTTTTTCCCAGGGGGCTTTTTGATTTCGTGGTTGATGTGATCAGGTGGAACTTCAGAGTGGTGGCCTACGCGATTATCCTGATTACCGATAAATACCCGCCCTTCCGGCTTGGCGTATAACTGACCTGCAGGAATAATATGAGCGCATTAGCTGTAACCGCAGGGGAACGGCAGGTCTGTGGGCGCTTTCAGCGTATCAAGTCTGAGTTGCTGAAAACGCCGGTGCACCTGTGCCCGGAGCGGGCTTACCTGGTAACCGAATACTTCAAGAAGTACGATGACCCGCACGAACCCCTCATTGTCCGCAAGGCTAAAGCCACCAGTTATATACTGCAGCATAAGTCCATCCGCATTTATCCGGGGGAGCTTATCGCCGGGAACCTGGGTACCTACCGCATCTCTGCCTTGATGCAGCCCGAGCTCAGCGGCGTCTTCATGGGTGTAGATATCCCGCGCATTGATAAGCGTAAGACCACACCCCTGCGGATGCCGTGGAAAGACCGGCTTAAGCTGCTCTTCGACATCATCCCCTACTGGCTTTTCCGCAATATGCCGTTCAAAGCCTTTTATCCTGATCTCGGGGCTTTCCTGCGCTATGCCGGCGAGCAATTAAACGCCAAATATTACCTGGTAAATGAAGCTGGCGGCATCGGGCATTTCCTCCCCGACTACGAAAAAATGCTGCGGCTGGGTATTAAGGGCTACCTCGCTTCAATCGAAGGTAAGCAGGGGGACCTTTACCAAGCTGCGCGTATTGTCTGTGACGGGCTGGCTGCATATGCTGAAAGAACGGCCGCCGGGGCTGAGAAGCTGGCTGAGCAGGAAATCTCCACACAGCGGCGTGCCGAGCTTATGCAGATGGCGGATAACTGCCGTCATGTGACGCTCAACCCTGCGCGTACTTTCTACGAAGCATTGCAGTCGTTATGGCTGACGCATATGGTCGTATGCCTGGAGAGTATCAACTCGGCGGTATCCTTCGGCCGCATCGACCAGTACCTCTATCCGTACTATAAAAACGACCTGGAAGCGGGACGGATAACACCGGAGAAAGCCAGAGAGTTATTGCTGTGTTTCTCGGCCAAGGCGGCCGAGCACGT
>CAZABI010000219.1:0-2908 GCA_964483235.1 uncultured Dehalococcoidales bacterium
CAAATTGGCATAATTGTAGCTATGAACGTCGAAGAGTAGCGGGAAAAAGCGTGAAAAGTGCCCGGCTTTTGCATATCGGCCGTTTTTAAACAGCCACCATACGGATTTTCCCAGCAGATCAGCGCGCCAGTTACCGCTTGATTGATATTCGGACACCAGCTTGCAGCCGGTATGAGCTTCAATCCAGTAAAAGACAGGCACGCGGTCTACCGGCTGTCCTTTAGCTGCCGCAAGTACCCGTTCCCGTGACGTCATACGCGATATATTATTACCCGGCAAACTGCCTCCCTCTCTATACTTTAAGGTCAAATCCGACCGGCTGATGCAACTCCATAGTTGAAAGCGGCTTAAGCCTTACTCCCGGCTACGTTGCGGGCATAGTTTTTACCGGCAGTGGAGTCAGGTCCGTAATAATCAGCCCCGATCTCCCTGGCATAGTCACTGGTAACAGGAGCACCGCCGATCATTATCTTGACTTTTGACCGCAGCCCGGCACTGGTAATAGCATCAATTGTTTCTTTCATGGCCGGCATGGTAGTCGTAATCAGGGCCGACAGGCCCACCACCAGCGGGTCATGCTCTTTAATGGCTGCCACGAATTTATCAGGGGGAACATCTTTGCCCAAGTCGATCACCTCAAAGCCCGCTCCCTCCAGTGTCATGTTGACCAGGTTCTTGCCGAGATCGTGCAGGTCACCCCGCACTGTGCCGATCACGACCTTACCGGCGCTTTTTACACCCTGTTCAGCTAGCCTGGGTTTAATCACATCCAGCGCCCGTTGCATAGCCCGCGCCGAAATAAGGAGTTCGGGTAAAAAATACTCGCCCTTCTGATACAGATCACCTACCTCATCCATTGCGGGAATCAAAGCGTCGTTTAAAATGGATCCAGGTGTATGTCCCTGTTCCATTAGTGTAGCGACATGGTCTGCAATTCCCTTATCGCTGCCGTTAATGATCATCTCCCTGAGCTTTTCCATGTTTGTCCTTGACCTCCCATAAATAAATGTGAAATGAGATACTGGCAGGTAATACCTCGCGATTATAACAATGACTTACAATCGAGTCAATGAAATTGACCTGTCTGAAAAGAGAATATTATAGTGACAATTTCATGAGAGCGTGCCGAAAACTGCACATATCCGCTGGAAGTAATCGGGAGTTCCTCGAGCTTAGTTTCGTCCAGCGATGCCCTGTGGACTGATTTGAAAGGTAATCTCAGCCGCATGTTAACATCCACTGCTTCAGTGGAAATATTATAACCGCGGACGACCATGCCTCCGTTGGTATCCGCAGTTTTCACTGCGCTGATGACAAATGTAGCCGGCTCAACCTGGATCAGGGACCCATCGCCGGCAAGGGGGCCGAGATGAGGAAGCCCGGTGACAGCTCGAAGAGGTGTGCAGTAGGCATAGGCCTGCCGGAAAGCCTCAAGCCAGTTACCTTTATGAGGGATAATGCAATATTCAAACTGGTGAGTCCCGGTCATTTGGGCGTCGGGCGTAGCAAGGAAGGGTGGGCCGGCATGTCCCTTTCTTACGCGGAGGTTGTCCAGCGACAGCCAACCAACACAGCGTAGTAGAGTGATCGCGATCTCATTGCCCCTGTCTGTCTTCAATACCTCAACCTCGGGCAGGCCTCGGTTAGCTATCATCAGGCCTTGCCGGTCGTCCGAGATATCGGTAAACGCCCGCTGCGGACATTCGGGCCTCGGTTGCTCCATCCAACTATCGTCATGTGCTGGAAGCCCCACCGGACGGGATACCACTTCGAAGTGCCCGTCGTAATAGGCCTTTGACACGGCAAACGGCGCCGGGAAATGGACCCGCAGACGGTGGTCCCTGCAGAGGTTATTTACCCGCGTGATGATATCAATTCTTTCGACTCCTCTGATCAGGGATGCCGTGGTAGTGATGTCGACCTGTTTTTTCTCGCTGCTCCTGGCTTGCCTGTCCGGAGTCAGCGATACAGGCAGGTTAAGTGCCAGGTCAATCGTAATGGACTGTTTGACATCGCTCTTATCAACACGGATAGATTTGATGGTCGCTGAGTTTTGCGAATCTATAACAATATCATCGAGGGGAGTACAGAAGTTGTACAAATCGCCGCAATCTCCATTGTCCATAAACTTGTTTAGTCCCTCATAGGTCAGTCCTGTACTTTTATCGGTTAGATTCAATGTTCCGTTAACAGGATTAGCCTCAAGCGCAAAGGCAGCGTTTTCGATCTTTGTCTGTAAGCCAGGTTCCGACGGTTGCAGGGAACCCGCTGCCTTTTTAAGCCAATATGTCCTGAAGCCGTACGCCGGCACATCGACAGCTGTGAACGCTAATAAGGAAGGCCTCACCAGCGTAGCCCTCACATGGTATTTGCTGTAAGCAGGATTGCCAAGAAATTTATTTACATCGCTCTCCCACGATTTGGGTGCCGCCAGCTCGCTGTCATCCATAATGATCTCCAGGTAGAGCTCATCACCGGACTGCCGGAAAATAATATCGTGCATTTTTATTCCGTGAGTTGAAGCTGTCATAGCTGTTTCCCAGAGAGATAGCAGCCCGTTCCTATCGAGCGTAGTGTCAAGTAACTCCTCGCGTCCACCTTTCGACAGTACCTGGCAAGGGATAGAACGAACTGCATCATCATGCAATTCAATTTCCATATTGTCCTGCCCGAGGATAAAAGGCAGGGTCACCAGATCTGTCCTCGGTCCATCAACCGGGTTAAACACCGTAATTGCGAGCGCGGTTTCATCACCTGTTCCCGGGTAGCAGGTATCCAGACGGCTGACAATAGCCTGCAGAGACTGAGTGGTTATCTCCTCAGCCAGTTGCTCCACCTGGTCGAATCGTGTTCTCATCTCAGTATGGACCTGGTCGATGGAACAGCCGCAGATGGAATCATGTGGGTG
>CAZABI010000220.1:0-2886 GCA_964483235.1 uncultured Dehalococcoidales bacterium
CCTTCATTACGAGCGGGCCCTGAATGACCAGTTCGCCCACCTGGTTGGCACCCAACAGATTTCCGTTTTCGTCCATGACCCCTACTTTAACACCCGGATGGGCAAGTCCCACGCTTCCTTCGCGGTAGGGCATGGTCATGCGCTGGATAGTGGCCGAGGCCGAGCACTCGGTAAGTCCCCAGGCCTCGAGTATTTGTATCTTGAGCGCTTCCGACGCTTCTTTCATGAGTTGTGCCGGCATAGCCGAGGCGCCCGAGATACCGATGCGCAGCGAGGAAAGGTCATATTTTGGCCTGTCAGGATGGTTAACCAGCGCCCAGTACATGGCTACCACCATGGGCAGGAAGGTGATCCTGTGTTTTTGTATTTGCTCGAAAACCTCCACAGGATTGAAAGGATCCAGTAAAACAAAAGATGAACCGATGAGGAGTGAACAGATCATCACCGTTATACCATAGCCGTGAAACATGGGCACCACCATTAGCGAACGGTCGTTGTCGTCCAGCTTCAGCACCTGGATAATGGCTTCGGCGTGGAAAAGCAGGTTGCGGTGCGTGAGCATGGTGCCCTTGGGGTCGCCCGTGGTACCGGAGGTGTAGAGTATTTCGGCTACGCTATCCTCAGTGCATTCGGCTTTAAACGGCGACGACGGCGCATCGGCCTCCAGTTTGGCGAACTTCAGCCCCTCGGGGTATTCGCCGTTAATGATCAGCCAGTTGAAGAGTGGAGGTTTATTCTTGATTTTACTGTAGAACTCTGCAAAGGCAGGATCGGCTATCAACGCCACCGCGCCACAGTCGAGCAGCAGGTATTCCAACTCCCTTTCCTTGTAGAAAATATTAACCGGCACAGCCACTGCCCCCAGGTAAGCACAGGCGAAGTAAGCAACAATGAATTCAGGGCAGTTCTTGAGCATGATGGCGACCTTGTCATCCGGCTTCACGCCAAGCTTCTTGAGAGCATGTGCAAAGCGCTGCGCCCTGGCGGCCAACTGGCTGTAGGTCACCGGTTGGTCTTTGTAGATGATAGCTGGACGCTCTCCGATAGCCGATGCTTTAGTCTCCAGCATGTCTGGAAGGTGCATGATAACCTCCTTATCCTATCTGTATTAATGTTTTGAGGAACTGGTTGCGGTTTTCCTCGAATGTATCAAAGAACTCCATGGTCTGGCTGAAGGGAATGACCTTGCTGATGATGGTACCCGGGTGCAGCTTGCGGGCATTGACCAGGTCCACCACTTCCTTCATCTCACCGGCATAACCCTGCGTCGCGAAGTAGCTCATTTCCCTGGCAATGGCGTTCCACATCACTGACATGGCATAAGTGGGCTCATAGAAAAATCCTACTATGCCCACACGTCCGAGCTTACGGGTACAGGCGTTGGCTGTATCCAGTGTTACCTGGCTGCCGACAGCGTCAAAGCTGATATCGGCGCCCAGGTGATCGGTCAATTCTCCCACCCCGGAGGCAGGCGTCTCTTTGCCGGGGTCGATGACATGCGTAGCGCCTACTTCCAGCGCCTTGTTGCGGCGCATCTCCAGCGGTTCGCTGACAATAATCTTGCCGGCGCCCTTAACCCTGGCCGCCATAGTCAGCGAAAGTCCAATCGGGCCGCCGCCGACGATAAAGACCGACTCGCCTTTCCTGAGTCCGGAGCGGTTGATTGCCCGCATGGCAACAGACATGGGCTCTATGGTGGCCGCTTCCTCCAGGCTGACATGTTCGGACAGCTTGTACAGCGAGCGGTAATCGAAAAGGGCGTATTCCGCAAAGGCGCCGTTTATGTGCATGCCGTGCGCCCTGGGATTAAGGCACAGGTTCCACGTGTTTTGTTTACAATAATGGCAGGTCCAGCAGGGGTAATAAGGCAGTCCGGTGACGCGGTCACCCTTTTTCAGTCCCCTGACTTTGCTACCCACCTCCTCGATAATGCCGGAGAACTCGTGCCCCAGCGCCAGGGGCGGATTGAATACTGTGACCGGGCCGTAGAGGTATTCATAAACATCAGTATGGCAAATGCCGGCGAACTTGATCCTGACCTTGGCGTCCTCCGGCCCGGGTGACGGTTCAGGGATGTCCTCTAATTTCATATTTCGCTGGGCATGCCAGACGGCCGCTCTCATACCAGCCTCCTCTCTAACATAATACGGACAACTATGTGGCAAGCAATATAGCATCGCACAAATGCAAAGTCAATACAGTTGAAGTTCGATGCATTTAAATTGTTATTGTGTCTGATGTAATTACCATTTTATTGCCGGATATATTAAACTCAAAGATGCGTTCATCTGTTGGTGTTGTTTGAATAATATTGCTTGAATGCGATTGAATCTATGGAATTATTGATACAGCCGAACCCGGTGGCTTTGTCGCTGTTAATACCGGCGGTAATATGCGGCGCGCTGGCGTTATATACTTTATTAAGCCGACCGGTAACCGGTTCCAGGGCCTTTGCCTTACTGATGCTGGCTGTTTTTGTCTGGTCGGTGGCATACGGCCTGGAACTATCCTGCCTTAAACTGAATCAGATGCTCTTTTTCATCGGGTTGGAGTATATCGGCATCGTAAGCATGCCGGTATTGTGGCTGATATTGACGCTGCAGTATACCGGCCGTGAGAAATGGGTGACAGCGCGCAACGTAATGCTACTATTCATTATCCCCCTGATCACCCTGGCTCTCATTTTAACTAACCGCTTCCATCACTTCTACTATAGCTCCGCCAGCGTGGATTCAAGCGGACAGATATCGATGCTGGCAATAACCAGCGGACCCTGGTACATCGTGTTCTTTGCCTACTATTATCTGTGTGTGCTGCTGGGAACAGTGCTGCTGCTGCTGAAACTGCGCCACCCCGCCGTGATATACAGGCGGCAGGTGATAGCCA
>CAZABI010000221.1:0-2855 GCA_964483235.1 uncultured Dehalococcoidales bacterium
AGTGTTAGTTGCTTTACCCAGTACGATGACCTGCGATATGGCATCGGCCTGCGGTTTAAGTAATACCGGGTTCATATATATGGAGGGTTCAATACCGGCAGCCTCGGCCTGAACGGCTTGCGCGCGGCCTATTTCACCACCCTCATGCGTGACAAAGGAGTTAAGCGCCATGTTCTGCGATTTAAAGGGCGCAACCCTGTAGCCGTCTTGTTTTAATATTCGGCAGAGGGCGGCTACAGTCAGGCTTTTGCCTGCCGAAGATGAGGTACCCTGTATCATTAATGTCCTGGCAGTCATATTTACGATCCAATTTCCCTTACGGCAATGATTAGTCTTCTGCAGTCGGAAATGCCGCGCGCTGCTACACGTATATACTCGGGCAGACCAAATGAGGCACAGTCTCTCACCAGAAAGCCTATACGCAATAATTTGTCCCTGAACGAAGCCGCATTGCCAACCCTGACCAGGAAAAAGTTGGTCCGTGAAGGGACAACCTTAAATCCTATTTTCCGGAATTGATTCTCCAGGTGTTGTTTGCCGGCTTGTATCCTGGCGGTCTGGCGTTCAAGGTATCCGTTGTTTGTTAGTGCGGCTATGCCGGCCTGCTGCGCCATGGAGTTCACATTCCAGGGCGGCAGTACTTTTTTAATGGCAGCCACGATATCCCTGGAAGCAACAGCGTAACCGAGACGCAGGCCGGCCAATCCGTAGTCCTTGGTCAGGGAACGTATTATCAGCAAGTTATTATAGTTCAGTAACTGCAATGAATCCCATGTATTTTGCGTGAATGCGAGATAGGCTTCATCCAGTATTACCAGAGTGCTCCTGAATGTCGACAAGATTTTTTCAAACGGCTCCCTGTCGATATAGCCGCCAGTGGGATTATTGGGATTACAGATAAAAATCGCCTTAGGCCTGTATTGCCGGGCATAATCGAGAAATACGTTCACGTCAAAACGGAAGTCGTGAGCCGCCTTGAGTTTAAATCTCTTAACCTGGGCGCTATGGAGTCGGCAAGCAAGTTCATATTCACTGTAGGTGGGTTCGAGTGTCACCACAATATCATCCCTGTCCACGTAAGCTGCTGCTGCTGAGCGTATCAATTCGGTGGAACCGCTACCAGCCACCAGGTTTTCAGCGACGCATCCCGTTTTTTCTACCAATGCATTAATGAAATCCCTGGCGTCGGAGTCGGGATACTGGTGAATAGAAGCGCCATGGAGACTTGCATGTACAGCCCTCGGCAGCCTGAAGGGGTTGGTGCTTACGCTGAAATCGATAATACCAGCGGCATTCAGCCCTTTTTTCCTTAATTCAGCCCGGTCCGGGCCGCCATGTATGGATTTGGCTATCTTTTCAATATACGGCTTGGGTCGCAGCAACTTTAATAACCTCGATCGAAATCATTACCATGCACCAGATACCGGCAGACACCAGCATAATGCGTTGTGAGCGGGAGATATCGCTAATAGCAACCTCCTGTGCAACTGTCCCCAACCTGTAATGGCCATCCTTTTCCAGAGCCACTCCCAGCGAGCCCGCCATGGCTGCCATAGACCACCCCGCGTTGGGACTCTCAGTTTGTCCGTGTTCTTTCCGCATAGTAAGCCAAGCGCTACCTGCTTCATTGCGGGTAATTAAGGCTGCCAGTGTTATGACCATCCCGCTTAATCTCGCCGGGATGTAATTAACCACATCATCAAGGCGTGCGGCGAATTTACCTGTATATTCCCATCTGCCGTGATATCCGATCATGGCGTCGAAGGTGTTAATGATGCGGTAGGCAATAGCTCCCGGTAGTCCGAAGATGGTGAAGTAAAATAGTGGCGCGATAAAGCTGTCGCAGATATTTTCAGCACAGGATTCAATGGATGCTGAGATCAGCTGTTTTTCTGACAAAGCGCAGGTGTCTCGGCTGACCAGCGCCCTGACGCTGTTGCGGGCGGCAGCAATGTCATTCGATTTCAATCCGGCTTCGACCTCTTCCGCTGCCTTCCATAATCCACGCACGGCGAATGTACTTTTTAGAATGGATGCGGAAACAATAACATATATCATGGCATTTAATTGCCCGAGGTAAATAATTAAAAACGATAAGGGTATGGTAATGATGAGTATGGTGATGAGCACAATGCAGAGGCCGAAGGCGAACTGCCGCTTCTTACCTGCCATGGGAGCGTATCTAAGTTGTAAGCTGATGAAGCTGCCCAGCCATGCCACGGGGTGGAGCCTGTTAGGAACTTCACCCAGCAGAGCATCAAGTGCCAGTGCAATGAGAATAATACCAATATTGTCCATCTCTCAATTACAGGTCCGGTGATTTTGCGGCGCGATCAGCGTGGTTGGCAGACCGTTGAACGGGTGCGGGTGTATCATGACCTCGGCGCCAAATACCTCCCTGATGGCGTTAATTTCAATGACTTCAATTGGCGTGCCCTGTTTATAGATTCTCCCGTTTTTAAGCATAATCAGCCTGCCACAATACTGAGAAGCCAGGTTGAGGTCGTGCAACGCGGCTACCACCGTCATGTTTTTATCCCGGCAGAGCTTGCGCAGAAACGTGAGGATTTCGGACTGGTAGTTTATATCGAGATTGGCCGTCGGTTCATCCAGTATCAATATCCGTGCTTCCTGTGTAAGGGCACGCGCAACGACAATACGTTGCTTTTCACCCCCCGAGACCTCATTAATCCTGCGCCTGGCCAGGTGAGTCGTCTGCGTGGCCTCCATGGCGTCCAAGGCTACCTGTATATCATGACTGCCTTCATACCTGATCAGGCCAAGATGGGGCATACGACCCATAAGCACTATGTCCAGGGCGGTGAAGAGTTCGGGCAGCACAGCGCTCTGTGGAA
>CAZABI010000222.1:0-2848 GCA_964483235.1 uncultured Dehalococcoidales bacterium
CTCGTCCTCAAATTGTTCGGAGTACAGTAATACGGAAAAGCGCATGAAAGACTTCAACGATAAGAAAGCCTATATAACCGGAGGCTCCAGCGGCATTGGCCTGGCTATCGGCAAGCTGTTGGCGGCGAAAGGCGCGAATGTGGTCATCTTTGCCCGCCGTTGGGATGTACTCGAGAAGGCTATTAACGATATATCCGCCTGCAAACGGAATGAATCACAACGATTCCTGGCCAAACAACTGGATGTCGCCGGCAGGGAGGAGTGTGAACATGTCCTGCCGGAGGTGGTGGTGGAATTTGGCGCGCCGGACATACTGATCAACTCGGCTGGCATCGGGCACCCCGCCATTTTTGAAGACATCGATTACGCCACCTTCGATAAGGTCATAAAGATCAATGTCCACGGCACCTGGAATACTGTTTCGCTACTTGCTCCATACATGAAGGATAACGGCGGCTATATAGTGAACGTCTCCTCGGTGGCGGGCTACATTGGCATATACGGTATGGCTGCCTACAGCACGTCCAAGTTCGGGGTGAGTGGCCTTTCAGAGGTGCTGCGCAGTGAGCTCAAGCGCTTTAATATCTCGGTTTCAGTGCTGTGCCCGCCGGATGTTGACACGCCTCTGTTGGAACAATCCGACCGGATCAAGCCGGAGGAGACAAAGGCCATCTCGGCAACAGCCAGCCTGATGACCACTGAGGAAGTGGCAATCGCCTTATTGAAGGGTATGTCCAAGAATGAATTCATGATTATTCCTAACTTCGGCGGACGTTTCACCTATGTCATGAAACGCGTGTTCCCGGGCCTGGTGAATTACATTGTTGATAGTAAAGTTGAATCTTTCAGGAAGCAGAGAGAACGAAATAAATCCAACGAGGTGTGAGTTTGGAAAAGAAAGCAATAAACACCGATTTTCTTTTAAAAGCCGGGCCGTATTCCCATATTGTTGAAGCAGGTGGATTCCTCTTTTTATCGGGTGTCGATCCCATCGACCTTGAGAAAGGACTGATAGTTACTGACGACATCGTTAAGGCCACCGAGATCGTTCTTGAGAACATAAAGAGGTCTCTTGAGTCCGTGGGCAGCAGTCTGGCGAATGTGGTCAAGGTCACCGTGTTCATGCGCGATATGGCCGATTTCAACAAGCTAAACGAGGTTTACGCACGGTATTTCCCTGTCGACCCGCCGGCGCGCACCTGTGTAGCGGTGAAAGAGGTGCCGGGCAACTTCCCGCTTAAAGTCGAGTGCGTGGCAATTAAATAGCCTCAGCCACTTTTGATCCCGGTAAAAACCTGTCCAACGGCTTCAATCGTTTTATTTATATCAGCCTGGCTGTGCGCCGTGGAAATGAATGCGGCCTCGAACTGCGCCGGCGGCCAGTAAATCCCATTCTCCAGCAGGCCGTGAAAGAAGCGAGCGAATAAAGCTGTGTTTGATTTACGTGCGGAGGCGTAGTCCGTCACACTCCCCGGTGTGAAGAACACGGTCAATATCGAACCTGAACGATTGATTGAAATCGGTATACCGGCCCGTCGGGCCGCAGCAGCTATCCCGATATGTAATGATTCTGTTTTCTTTTCAAGTTGCGGGTAGGGCTGCCCGAGCTTTAACGCTTTCAAAGTGGCTATACCGGCGGACATGGCCAGCGGATTGCCGGACAGCGTGCCTGCCTGGTAAACCGGGCCTTCCGGGGCGATCATGCGCATGATATCGCGACGGCCGCCGTAGGCGCCCACGGGCAATCCGCCGCCTATGATCTTACCGAGGCAGGTGAGATCGGGTTTGATACTATACAGCTGCTGGGCACCGCCATAGGCCAACCGGAAGCCGCTGATTACCTCGTCGAAGACCAACAGCGCACCGTTCTTCGCGGTGAGGTCGCGCATTCCCTCCAGGAAACCCGCGGCCGGAGGAACCACGCCCATGTTGGCGGCCACAGGCTCGACAATCACCGCTGCAATATCATCAGGATACTTTTTAAAGAGCAACTCGACTGCTTCAATATTATTGTAGGGTGCTACCAGCGTATTACGGGCGATGGACACGGGCACGCCGGGCGAATCGGGTATGCCGAGTGTGGCCATGCCTGAGCCGCCGCTGACCAGCAGACCGTCCGAGTGGCCGTGATAACAGCCCTCGAATTTGATGATTTTATCCCTGCCGGTGTGAGCGCGTGCCAGGCGCAGGGCCGACATCGTTGCCTCTGTGCCGGAATTGACGAAGCGAACCATCTCCATTGAAGGAACAGCCTGGCAGACCATTTTGGCCAGCCTTACTTCGAGTTCATTGGGCGCCCCGAAGCTGGTGCCTGCTGTGGCAGCCCCGATCAGGGCTTTAATCACCTGTTTGGGAGAATGCCCGAGTATCAGCGGTCCCCAGGATCCGACATAATCGATAAACTCGTTACCATCGGCGTCCCAAATTTTAGAGCCGTATCCCGATTGGATGAAAAGCGGGTTACCCCCCACGGCTTTGAAGGCTCGCACCGGGCTGTCAACACCCCCGGGCAGGTAACGTTGCGCCTCTTTGAACAACCTGTGTGAATTCCGGAAATAATCCATTTTACTTTTGCGTGGCTTCAGCAAGCCACCGGGAAGCTTCTTTAGCATGATACGTGATGATAATATCAGCACCTGCGCGTTTGATCGAGGTGAGTATTTCAAGCGTGATGTTGCGCTCGTCCAGCCAACCGCGAGAGGCAGCAGCCTTGACCATAGCATATTCGCCGCTAACGTTATAAGCAGCCAGGGGTAGGTCGAAGTTTTCACGCGCTCTCCGGATAATATCGAGGTAGGACAGCGCGGGCTTAACCATGATTATATCGGCGCCTTCCTCGATATCCTGA
>CAZABI010000223.1:0-2826 GCA_964483235.1 uncultured Dehalococcoidales bacterium
CCAGGTCATCAATTTCGACACCTACGCTGCGGACGCATTTTACGAGGTTCTGGACTGATGCAGTTGAAGCAGTGATGATGTGGGTTTCAACATCGAGCCTGAAACCATGCATGCCCACCGGGTTCTTAATCCTCTCCTGGGTATCGAGGGCGTAGCCCCTGGGTATCTGGTGAAGGATTTTCCTGTCGTCCGGGATATTAACGCTTTTCGCTGCGTTCAAAACACGGGACAGGTCTTCCTGCCTGACCAATCTGTCCGTACGGGGTATGGCGACGACTCCGTGGCTATTGGTCGCATTGATATGCCTGCCGGTCAAACCGACATAGGCTGATTCAATTTTAATACCGCTGGCCTGTTCGGCCCTGCGCACTGATTCGGCAACCGAATCCCTGGCTTCTTCTACATTGACGACCATGCCCTTATGCAAACCATGGGAAGGAACCTGGCCGACGCCTAGTACCTGCAATGCACCGCCAGAATCAAGCGTGGCAACTATGGTGCATATCTTGGTGGTACCCACGTCGATACCGGTTATCAATTTTTTTACCATTTATTCATGCCTCCTTTAATTTGATGCTAAGGAATGTTTTTCGCCGGATTTGCCTACTATAAGAAGTACAGGATGGCGATTGCGACCATCAGGCTTAGGAAAACGACGCCGTCAAACACCATTCCACCGAACAGCGCCAGAAGCTTTCTGTCGCTATTCAGGATGGTGCCCAGTCTTTTTGCTCCTATCATTTTCTTATGCCTCCTGTAAATATTTTTACAATCTTGCCGCCGCACGGAGCTTAGCGCTCCTGCTGCGCAGATTGGTATCGACCTCATTATCAGATGGAAGAATTACATTCTTAGTGAGGATGTTAAGCCTGGCGCGATGATTACAACGGCATTCGGGGATGCTTGGAGGGCAAATACAGTCTTTGCTTTCCTTAAGCAGGAAATTCTTTACGATCCTGTCTTCCAGGGAATGATAGCTGATGACTACGAGCCGACCTCCCTGGGCCAGGCATTTTACAGCTTGCTCAAGCGCTGAAGTAAGATATTCCAGTTCCCGGTTGACTGCTATTCGCAAGGCTTGGAATGTCCTGGTAGCGGGGTGAATCCTGCCATGCCGTCCGCCAACCGTAATACTTATCAATTCGGCCAGGATGGCAGTATCGGTTATAGGCCTGCTGCGCACGATCTCCCTGGCAATTCGGGCTGCAAAAGGCTCTTCCCCGTATATCCTGATGAGCTGGGACAGCTTATCTTCGGGCATCTTATTGACGATATCGGCGGCCGTGAGATTCTCGTCAGGATTAAACCGCATGTCGAGAGGCCCACTCCTTTGAAAACTGAAACCGCGCTCAGCACTTTCAAGCTGCAAGGAGGAGAGCCCGAGGTCGAACAGGATGCCGTCCACAGGGATAAAACCGGTTGCCACACAAATATATTCGAGATGAGAAAAATTATCATTGATGAGGGTAGTATTTTCAAAGTAATCGTAAAGGTTATGCTGTGCTAAGTTAATTGCTTCGGGGTCTGCGTCGATTCCGAGAAGTTGACCTCCGGGTTGTGACTGTTTGACGATGGAGAGTGAGTGGCCTCCCCCTCCCAAGGTACAATCTACGTAGCGTCCGCCTGGCTTGACATCTAGGGCATCAACCACTTCATTAATAAGTACGGGGATATGGCGGTGTCCTGTCAGCGCAACGCTCATTTCTTTCCCTCAATCGTGTTCATTAACTGCCTGGCCTCATCAGAGGACAACATGATTTTTCCCCTTTGGGCCAGGTTCCATATCTCAAAGCTGTTATTAATGCCGGCTACAATTACAGTGTCGGTAAGTCCGCATTTTTCCCTCAGGATGGCCGGCAAAGCTATCCTTCCCTGGTTATCGATTAGAACATCATGCGCGTTACCGAAGATAAAGCGGTTTAGCTGCCTTTCTTTGTCAGTCATAAATAATCCTGTGGGAGCCTGGTTGGCAGTTAATTTTGTCCAATCCGCCTTGGTGAAAGCAGTAATACAGTTATCGGCGATCATAGTAAGCACCAGCCCATCCTCAATTTCCTTACGGAATTTGGGAGGCAGGGGCAATCTGCCCTTGTTATCTATTTTGTATTCGTATTCACCAACAAACATTTTGTTCAAGTACCGGTCTGTGAACTACGCTGGTTGTAGTTCTTTTTCCAGTTCAACCTCCAGGTTCTTAATAATTCCCCAGTCAAGATGCGAAAGCTCACTGATATACCCGCTTACGGCGTGCTCGTTATTTAGCGAGTAATGAGCAATTCCACTCTGGCAATATTGTTCGTTGACCATTCCTTTATTTATTAAATCGCGCAGAATATCACGTAAGTGGTGCTGTGTTATATCCAATACATGTGCGATGCAATCGATATTGAATTTAGCCTGTGGATGCCTGCCCCAGAACAGAAGCAGCTTTAGTTTTAAACCGGTAAATTCATTGTCTCTGAGAAAAGAAACTAGGCTATCATCCGACAAGGTTAGCCTTTCGCTTTCTAGTAGCATATCTTTTCCCCTTTTTTACCACTTTTTACCACTATGTCCCATTTTAAGTAGTTTATCTCCCACTTGTCAATAGGTTTTAGGGGAAAGTTTTAAAGTATTACTGAGGCTTTGGAATTTAAATTGACAAACAATTTGGTTGTTAAGCACAATTTATAGCGATGGTTGTTGCATGAAACACAACATATTGTTATCAAATACGTTAAAGCACCTTATAGTCAGTAAGAAGATATGTAAGACCATTTTGTGCTTATGCTCGGTTATGGTAAAATAACTTGCTTTTGTTCGAGACTGAGTCAGATATAATTATGA
>CAZABI010000224.1:0-2797 GCA_964483235.1 uncultured Dehalococcoidales bacterium
ACTAATCTCTAAATCCTAAATCCGAAACAAATTCCAAACAATTGATACGTATGTCATCGCGAGGAGGCACAGCCGATGTGGCGATCTTAACACTGTCCAAGTACGAAGACAAATTGCCGCGCCGCTTTGCGGCTCGCAATGACACACTTTTATATTTGGATATTTGATATTGTTTAGAGTTTAGACATCGGGATTTAGGATTTTCTTCCTTTGTTTGTAGCTTGGATTTTGTAATTTGGATTTTTTATCGCTTTGCCAGTTGCTGCAGCGCCAGCCTGATCTTTTCCTCGACCGGCATGCCTTCCGTGGTTTGGATGCTGCTTAAGGCCTGCGTGGCTTCGCGCACTGAATAACCGAGGGACGTTAACGCGGCAATAGTATCGCTGTCAGCCTGGGTAACACCGGCCGGTATTATCTCACCCTCCCAGCCCTTTTCCAGCTTGCCCTTGAGTTCCAGGATGATGCGGCCGGCTGTCTTCTTGCCTATGCCCGGCACCTGGCTTAAGAGGTCGGCGTTACCGCTCATAATGGCCGTGGCCAGTTGGTCAGCGTTAAGAGTGGTCAGCAGCGCCAGAGCCACCTTGGGACCAATGCCGCTGACATTGATCAGTTGCCCGAATAGCGCCGTCTCCTGTGTAGTTGAAAATCCATACAAGGAGATATTATCCTCCCGGACATATAAATGCGTGTGCAATAGTACGCTGCTTCCGACGCCACCCAGCTTTGAAAGGGTAGTTCCCGGGACATTGAGTGTAAAGCTGATGGGTCCTGCCTTCACAATGACGAAATTGTTCCCTTTGCTGACCAGCGTACCCTCTACTGCTGCGATCATCTAATATCCTCGTGATAGAATAGTCTGCAAATGCCGCTGGTTGAGATGGCAAATAGCCACTGCCAGGGCGTCGGCGGCATCGCTGGCCTCGGGCAGCAGGGTTACACCGAGCTGCAGCTTCACCACCTGCTTAACCTGGTCCTTACTGCTCCTGCCATAGTTGGTGACCAGTTGTTTTACCTGTGTTGGCATATAGCGGAAGACCGGCAGTTTAGCCTGGGTGGCAGCCAGTATGGCTATCGCCTGTGCGCGGCCAATGGCGAGGGCCGACCTGACATTGCCGGCCACAAAAGGTTCCTCAACGGCAACCTCGTCAGGGTGGTGTTGCATAATTATTTTCTGCAATGCCTCATGCATGGCGCACAGCCTCTGTTCCACCGGCATTTTAGGCGGAATGGACACGACTCCGCAATCAACCATCGTGATCGAACCGGCTCCCTGCTCATCGATGATGCCAAAGCCCATGTTCAACGTGCCGGGATCGATGCCTAATACCCTCATTAATAGCTTCCCAAGTCTAAAGCCAGAATTAGAACGGCGGCCTGCACACCGGGCAGGGATGATAGCCTGCTGCTTTGGCCTGTTGCCAGGTCTCAAACCAGATTTTATGCGGCGGCGTTATCCTTTGTCCAATCGAACATGCTGGGAAATGATATTCCCTGGTATACGTGCTGCCCACCCAGTTCTTATCACCCGGCGCACCTGAAGGCGGAGTCCCCGCCGGCGCCACGGCCAGGTAGATAGAACTGGTCACCGTGCCATTGGGATTGGTCGCCGTGAGAACGTAGGTCCTCGATATATCAGGGGATACAGCACGCGCCCCGGAGGGAGGCACCGGGCCGATTCCGTTGTCAATCACGACCGAGGTGGCCCCGGTGACATTCCAGTTCAACACTGCCGTGCCCCTGGGTGTGATGCCGGTGGGGGTGACCGTGAAATGGATAAAGGGCAATCCACCTGCGGGTGTAGTTGTTGCGCCTGCGCCGGTTACCGTAACAGTTACTGATTGATTGACAGCGCCTGCCGCATTTACAGCAGTGAGAGTGTATGTAGTGGTCACGGCCGGCGTCACGGCGGCGCTGCCCGTAGCATTCACCGTACCGACTCCGTTATCGACGATGATGGCGGTAGCATTGGATACATTCCATGATAGCGTTGCTGAACCACCCGAGGTTACCTCGGATGCGCTGGCACTGAGTGAGGTAATCGTGGGCAAACTGCCTGTCGTGGATGAACCGAACGGCCACATGCAGGAACTTAATATGATCGGTAATAATGCAAGGAACACAAATGCGAGCAAATACCTGTATTTCATAACTGGGATTTTCCTCCTCTGAAATAAGACTCGCTTATTAAAACTGCAAGTCAGGCCTTAAAGTTTAGTGTATGCTTTCTACGCTTCTGCCTTCAGCTTCTCCAGCAGGGCATCGCTGTAATCCAGGTTGGAGAAAACACGCTGCACATCGTCCAGTTCTTCCAACTTCTCCAACAGCTTGACGGTGGTCAGTGCATCTTTATCCGGGATTGACACAGTGCTTTTCGGTACCATGGTAACTTCGGCCGAAATGGGCTTTTTGCGTTTTTCAACCGCCAGTTTAACATTTTCAAAATCCTGGGGGGCAGTGTAGATCTCCAGCAGGCCCTTGTCCTCTCTGGCATCCATGGCCCCGGCATCGACAGCGTAAAGCGCAAGTTCATCAGGATCAATACCGGCGGTTTCAACAGTGACGACACCCGAGTTTTCAAACATCCATGATACGCATCCCGCTTCCCCCATGTTCCCGTTGTATTTGGCAAAGATGCTGCGGACTTCCTGCACCGTGCGGTTGCGGTTATCGGTAGTAGCCTCCACCAATACCGCTACCCCTGCCGGACCATAACCCTCCAGCATCAACTCGGAGATCTGCGCTCCCTCGGCAGCGCCGCTGCCCTTCTTGATAGCATTCTCGATATTATCCTTGGGCA
>CAZABI010000225.1:0-2794 GCA_964483235.1 uncultured Dehalococcoidales bacterium
GATGATAAGTATAATATGCTTTATCTGTATTTAATATATAGAAAATAATGAATGCTGAATCGCTTTCAGAAAAAGGTGCAACAGTCAAAGTATTGACGAAGATTCTTTCACCGTCTCTTCCTTCGTCTGAAAAAAATGCCGGTTTTTCTCCGTAGGAGGAGAATTCAGGCAAATAACCATATTCAGAATCATAAATAAGTATTTTTGCGGCAAATCTGAAATAATTTGCTTCTCCCGGAAAATCGGTCAGATAGATATTTGCTCTGATCATGATCAAGCTTCCCGCATCTGGTATTTCCTGGTTCTCCCATAATGTGTCAGCTTCAAGATGAAAATTTCTGGCCATTGGTACTGTACAGGTTGCTTCCGCGGTCAGCCCCTTGTCACTTATAACCTTTAACCGGTAGGTTTTCCCCTCTTCAACCAGTATGTCTTCCGGCCTGAAAACATAAGCATCAGTTTCCTTTTCCAGACTTATCTCATTTGTACCATTTGAAATTACAGCACTGACATTTCCCAGAGGTTCTTTTTTATTAAGTTCTCCAAATATTCTTTCATTTGAAGCTACGGAAACAAATGAAACTGTATCGTTTGGAGATATAAATGAATTTATGACCAGCTTCTGCACAAAATCGGGCAAACTGACATTGTTAACCTCTCTTTCACACGAGGTTATCAACACAAATAGACTTATTATCAGAAATAATATTTTTTTCATGTCACCGTCAGAATTTAAAGGAATAGGTGAAAGAGGGAATTATAGGGAACAGGCTTACCTGTTTCAGAACTCCGTACTCCTTGTCGTTTTCGTATACCCTGTCGCTGTAATAAAAGAACGGGTTAAACCTGCAGTAGGCATTATAAACCGATATTTCCCATGTCCGTTCACCCCATTTCTTTTGTTTGTGAAACTGGATTCCAAGGTCAAGCCTGTGATAGGCTCTCATCCTGAAATTGTTTTTTTCTCCGAATTCGTTTACGTGTTGGGAAAACAAAATTCCGGAATGATAAAATTCAAGGTCAGTCCAAAGATTAAGACGATGATAATCAGCCCAGTAAGATGACAGCGGCAATGTTACCGCGTTGCCTGTACCATAAACCCAGGTGCCCGAGAGATTAATATGATCATTCAGCTTGTACATGGCAACCAGCGAAATATCATGGCGCCTGTCATATTTGGCAAAGAACTCCTTACCAAAATTCAGTGAATCAAATTGCATCTTTGTCCACGACAGTGTGTAACCTATCCATCCTGTGAACTTTCCCCCTTTTTTCTGAAACAGGAATTCAGCTCCGTAAGACCATGAATGGCCTGCCGTAACATTTTCTTCCCATTCTGTAGCTGTTACATCTGAGGGTTCTGCAAGTTCAATGAAAGATGCCCCCTCCTTATAGCCAAGAACGTTATCCATTGTTTTATAATATCCTTCCACGGAAACGGCAAGATCGTGTTTGTCAATGTCTTTAACTAAACCCAGTGCTATCTGCCGTGACGATTGTGGTTTGACCCTGTCGGTTACCGGGACCCAGAGATCTGTAGGCAGACTTATTCCGGTATTTGAAAGCAGGTGTATATACTGGTTCATCGATGCATATGAAGCCTTCAGTGCCATGTCGGTGACCGGCCTCCAGGCTACAGATAACCTTGGTTCAGGATTATAATAACGTTTTTCCTGCGCCAGGAAATAGCTGAACCGGAATCCGGCATTCACCTTCAAAGACTGCAGGGGCTGCCAGGTATCTTCAGCATATATTCCTGTCTCAATGCCGCTGGTATATTTTTCATCCCTTTGATGCACCTGGTTGGGGATATCCTCTTCAATATAAGCGTATGGTTTGAAGCGGTGAAAAATGCCAATTACTCCGGCCTTTATCCAGTGAGCAGGACTTGGAATAAAATCAAAGTCCGATTTTATTGTAAGATCTCTGATACCTGAGTAATACTCAGCATAATAATCCTTGTTTTCAGAAATCACTTTGTAATCATCATAAATACCAAAAGAATAGTTACTGAATATCAGCGAGGTGTTGGAGAACAGCTTATTATTAAAGAGGTGATTCCATCTCAATGTTGCTGTGGCATTGCCCCACAGAAATCCTACTTTCTCGCTGTAATCCCTTGATTTATACTTCATGTAGAATTTATCCTTGCCAAAATAACCGCTGAGGTAAAGCTTATTCTTCCGCCCGAAATCATAGTTGACCTTGGCATTAAAATCATAGAAATAATAGCCTGTATTCTCTTCATCCAGCATTGTGAGTATAGGCCTGAGTATCAGATCAGCATAAGTCCTCCGTCCTGACAACAAAATTGAAGATTTGTTCTTTTTCAGCGGTCCCTCAACTGTGAGATTCGAGGATATCAGCCCTACACCTCCATCGCCGTGCCACTCCTCCTTGTTTCCCTCTTTCATGTTCATTTCCAGGACAGATGAGAGTCTGCCTCCATACCTTGCAGGGAATCCCCCTTTGGTCAGCTCAACGCTTTTAAGAGCGGCTCCGTTAAATAATGAGAAAAATCCGAAGAGATGGCTGGCATTGTACACTATTGCATCATCCAGAATAATTAGGTTTTGATCCGGACCTCCTCCGCGGACGTAAAGACCGCTGCTTCCTTCTGATCCTTTCTGGATGCCGGGCATAAGCTGAAGAGTTTTCATCACATCTTTTTCTCCGAGAAGCATCGGGACATTCTTGATCTGGCTTACAGGGAGTTTGATGCTGCTCATCCTGGCCGACTCACTTAACTTTTCCTGCTTGTCAGCGGTTATAATTACCTCTTTCAGCAACAGGT
>CAZABI010000226.1:0-2781 GCA_964483235.1 uncultured Dehalococcoidales bacterium
ACGTTCGCCAGTGCCTCAAGGCCATCGACCGCGGTTACGTAATCGAGAACGGCAAAATTGTGCTGCAGGATACTACAGCCAAATTGGCCGGCAACGATTACATCCGCAAATCATACCTCGGCCTGTAGTGTAGACCACGGTTGTAGTTTCTTTTATAGGAGGTTAGCATCATGCCGAAAAAACTAATCCAGTCATCCTATCCGGCCTATGATACGGTTTTTAACATCGCAAATGTTGTCGCAAAGAATTCCACGCTCTCCGGGCTTTCCAATAAAGTGGCTATTATAGACGTCAGCGGCAAGGGCAGGGATAAGAAATACACTTATGCGCAGCTTAATCTCAGGGTAAATAAGCTGGCCAATGCACTGCGTCGTGCAAAGGTGAGGAAGGGTGACCGCGTCTTTGTACTCATGCCTAACCGCATCGAGATAATGGATGCGCTGCTGGCTTGCCTTAAGATGGGTGCTATCTACACGCCCGCCAACTTCCGCCTTTCCGCCGAAGAAATACGCTTTATGATCAAGGACATGGATGCAAAAATACTACTTTATGATGCCGATTATGCACCCTTGGTCAGCAAGGTGATAAGCAAAGGTATTTATCCGCTCACCCTGGTCGAGGTAGGCGGGGCTAAAGTAAAAGGTGCGGTCAGCTATGATGATTTTGTCAAACGAGCTTCTACTCGTGAACCGGGCATCGTGACCCGTCCTAAGGAGACCGCAGTCATCCTTTTCACCGCAGGCACAACCGGGCGGCCCAAGGGCGTGAAGCTGTCTCACAAATGCATGTTCTTTGCCAACCTGGCCAACGGCACCTCCGTGGCGCTTAACCGCGACGACGTATACCTGGGCGCGCCACCCATGTTCCACGCAGGGGGTGTCACCTGCTTCAACATGTATACGCTGATGGTCAACGGCACCATAATCATGCTTAATAACTGGACTGCGCAATCCAGCCTGGAGATCATTAAGAAATACAGGGTGACCTTCTTCTTCGGCATTGCCACGCAGCTTAAGCTGGCCATCCAGGTGCCGGGCTGGGAAAAGTATGTAAAGTCGCTGCGTATGGTTAACGGCGGTGGTGAACCGCAGCCGGCTGAGCTCAAGCAAGCCTTCATGAAACGCGGTATCAGCTATGTCAGCGGCTACGGGCTGACCGAGACAGGGGCCACCGGCCTGAACTGGTACGCCCGCACGATGGACGATCCTACCCTCAGCCGCGCCAGTGAGTGCATCGGCAAGCCGACCACCTTCCTCGAAGTCAAGGTGATCGACGACGAGGGTAAGGAAGTCAAAGCTGAGGAGATCGGGCAGATTATTATACGCCGCGAGCCCACCGGAGCCTCCGGTTACTGGCACAGGCCGGAGGAAGAGCCCAAGAAGTTCCGCGGTGACTGGATCTATACCGGCGACCTGGGCAAATACGATGAAGACGGCTTCTTCTACGTGCTGGGCAGGATGGACGACATGATCATCAGCGGCGGCGAGAACATCTACCCGGCTGAGATTGAGCGAGCCATCTTCGGTTACCCGGGCGTGGCCGACGTTGTGGTGGTCAAGGGCAAGCACCCGCAGTGGGGTCAAACACCCAAGGCCATCATCCAGATGAAACCGGGGGCGAAAGCCAGTGAAGCGGAGATCACCGAGCATGTGACAAAGGTGCTGGGCGCCTTTAAAAAACCCAGGAAAGTGGTCTTCGTGGACGATATGCCGCGCGCAGCTACCGGCAAGGTGGATAAGAAACGAATAAAAGAAATGTACGAGGAGAAGTAAGAAAAATCCTAAGCACAAAGCTCTAAGTACTAAACAAATAACAAATTCAAATTCAGAAACTGGTATACTTTTTATTTGAGCATTTGAGATTGGGTATTGTTTAGAGTTTAGAAATTAGAGTCTAGAGTTTTAATAATAAGATGTCTCAGGATCCGTCTTTAAAAAAGCCTGTCACTACCCGTGGACGGCGCACCCGTCAGAGGTTATTGGACGCTGCCGAGGAAGTCTTCGGCAACAAGGGCTACGAAAACGCCAGCGTAGCCGAGATAACTCAGAAAGCGGGAGTAGCACAGGGCACCTTTTATATATATTTCCCTGATAAAAAAGCAGCCTTTACCGAACTGGTCAGGGAGCTAAACCACCTCGTACGCAGGGATATTTCTATAGCAACAGAAGGTATCTCCGATCGAATGGAGGCCGAGAGGATTGGTTTTCAGGCCTTCTTCAAGTTCGTGCTCAAACGGCCAAATCTCTATCGCATCATACGTCAGGCCGAGTTCGTGGACTATGATATCTTTCGCTGGCATTATCAGCATTTTTCGGACGGATACGTTAAGCACCTGAAAAACGCGATGAAAAAGGAACAGCTAAAGCAGCTCGATGCTGAGACGCTGGCCTACTGCTTCATGGGCATCTCCGAGTTCCTCGGCATGCGCTGGGGACTCTGGGAACAGAAGGTGCCGCCGAAAAAGGCCTTTGACACACTGGTGGCACTTCTCTCGGAGGGGATGGGCTTAAAATAAGAAAAGGGGCCACCTTCAGTGTCCGAAGGCGGCCTCTTATGGATAGTATAGCTGGTTTTTAAACGGTGCTAATGGCGCCCGCGACCATAATACTCGGGCCCGCGTGGACACCGATAACCGGGCCCACTTTGCTGCGTATTATTTTAACATTGGGGATGGCAGAGCCTATACGTTTGACCAGGTCTTCAAGTTCATCCGGTGTGGTGGCATCCTCCACTACTACTTCTTCGGGATTAACGGTCTTTTTCATCAGATCAACCAGTATG
>CAZABI010000227.1:0-2776 GCA_964483235.1 uncultured Dehalococcoidales bacterium
CAAAAAATGAAAGAGGGGAATTAAAGGGGTGAATTTCATTTTTTGAGAACTCCTTGTTTTGTCATTTGTTCTATTTTATAAGCAATTGTTTCAATGTCATCATTAATTTGAATTAATTGATCTTGCGTTGGTTTACTTAAAACAAATTTAGCAATATCTTTATCCTTTGGACTTCCTACATGAATAGGGTATGTTTTGCACTTTTCAAAATTCTCCATTACGATTGTTCTCGCTATATCTCTTAATCCTCTATGCGATAAATTTTTTAATGCAAGATTTTTTGTTGATTTTCCTTTTGAAATTGTATCATAAATAATTATTACTTGATCATATTGAATTTCAAAAAAATTAATTACCTCTTCGGTTGGTGGACCAGAAACATTTATACTCCCAACATCTTTTTGATCAATATCTTTTCTATGTAAAGCGAATGCAGGTTTGAACAAAATTATTTCTGAATCATGTAAACGCTTTTCAGAATAAAAACCTTCAATATTTTCTAAAAATTCAAAATCAGGAAACGAAAATTGTTTTGCAAATTTATCTAAAGCGTAAAATCCAATATTGTGTCTCGTATTGTTATATCCTCCCCAGTAATTTCCTAATCCAATAATAAGAAGTTTTCTGGAATGTTTTTCTATTGTTGATTTACATTTTTGCGTTTTCTTATATGATAAATATTTTGGTATTTGTTGAAAAACTCCAAACGGAATTGTAGATCGATTTATATAATCTTTATGTGTTGGAACACCTATATTTTGTAGAAAATAATACAATTTCTCGTTTATCTCATGATCTGAATAGCTATTTAGGAGTACATCTTTAATAAAATGCAAGATTTGATCAATTTCTGATTGTTCCAAATTGTTTGTGTCTGTATAAAAATCTCGGAAAATATTTTTTGTAATTTGTTTTTTTTGTTTATTTGCTTCAATGGCATTATTTAAAGCACTTCCTTTTTTTGAATGATTCAAAAGTCTAGCTATAGATTGCTGTTTTTCCAGAGAGATCATATCTTTTTCTGTAACATGAAATAAATCGTATTTATATGACAAATGTTCATATATACTGATAATTGAATCATTAATCTCTTTTTGTGATAAATCACCATATAAAAAATGTGCTTTTTGAATAAGTTCTTCGATTATCTGTTTTTCCCAAACCTCTAATTTACTCAAACCATCATAAAAATACTTTAAATAGTCTTTTAGTTCTGTGTTTGCTCCATGAAATAATTTTTTATTTGCTCTTACTCCGTCTATTGAAGCACGAACCGAAGTTTTTAAATATTCTACAGATTGAAAAATGATTTCTTTTTTGTCATCTGACAAAAGATTCCACTTGGTTTTTAATGATTTACAGATTATTTCTATTAAAGGTTTCGTTTTGGGTAGTTCCCAAGCGTCTATTTTTCTCACAACCTGTACAATTCTTTGATTTCCAAGAATAAGCTGATAACGGTTTTCATGCGTTAATTCATATTTTGATCTTCTTGCATATTCTTCTGAATGCAACTCGGGAATATTGAGAGCTATTCGAGGTTTGAATAATTTTGAATACTTGTCTAAACGAACCCATGCTGGAAAATTTAAAAAACCTATTTCAATATGATTTCCATGTTTATCGAGTGCAAGAATTTCGATTTGGACACCTGCAAAGGGAGTAAGTGTTTCATTGCTTGCTGTAACTTTTACTTGCGGGCGAGAAAAAATAATTTGTTTTTCAAAACCAAGTTCTTTTAGATATTCAGGAATTATTTTTGTAATTGGATAGTTGTCAAAGTTAATATTGTGAACGACTTGATTTCTTGCCTTATTACTTCTTTCAGGTACATCATCGGGTAAGACTTTTAGATTTTGCCCCCCCTATTGACAAGGAATTTTAAATTATTTGTAATATCTGTTGCGAATTTTTTATCTAAAGATTTAAAGAAATCAACTACATAAAGAATAACTTTTTTAGCGGATTCAACTTCATTTTCATTTTTTTCAAAGAGAAAACCTGCAACGTTCATTTCAAATGTAAGCAAATGATTGAGCCAATGTTTATCTTCTTTTTTTGGTAGATCGCCTTTTCTGACAACGGGAGCAATAACACAAGCGTTATCCTCAAACCAATGACTTGGTACTAATCCAGCTTCATATGGAGCATCATACTTTCTAGCGGTTCCAGAGTTTACAATACTTTCTCTCTCTTTTTGCTTAAGTCCTGCTTTTGAGGAAAAGTAATCTAAAAAAAAGTTTTGTATTATGTTTTCAAAGTCGTTTGTCTTGGAGGTAAAAGTCATATTCAATGTTTAAATTTTTCAAGGAATGTAAATATAAACATAAACATGTATATTGTCAATGTCAACCAAAAATAATTGGCGTTTTCGTAATGAAGTGGAGAAAACACCTTACAATCCCCTTATAAAATAAACATTTTTTGCGGAGGTACGGAGCAAAAAATATCCATATTCCCCTCTAAAAAAAAAGAAAAAAACTTATTTTACTTCCTTTTCTAAAGAAAAAAGTAGCCTCCTGAAAAAAATCTAATAACAAAAAAATTTATTTCATATAACGTTTCAGTATATCTGATGTTTGCCAAAATTCCTTTAAAAATCAATTAGTTTTTGGCAAATATGGGTCGAGCGAGGGCACGAGCGAGCCAGATATACTGTGTTATACGCCCCGAGCGGAACGCAGTGGAGCAAGAATGCAATGTGGTCGAGCGATAGCGAGAAGTTCAAAAAATATTTTTCATTCAATTTCATTTTGACAGGCTTTTTATTCAATAA
>CAZABI010000228.1:0-2476 GCA_964483235.1 uncultured Dehalococcoidales bacterium
ATACTGGCGGCAGTGGAAGCCATCGACACCAGGCGGGTAATACTGCTGCCCAATAACAAAAATATTATCTTAACGGCTTCCCAGATCAAAGAGCTTACACAAAAAGAAATCGAGGTCATACCCACGCGCACCCTTCCCCAGGGCATCACGGCGCTGTTGACCTTCAATTATGAGAACTCGCTGGAAGACAATATCAAGGCCATGACGGAAGCCAGCAAGGCAGTCAAATCTGTGGAGATCACCACTGCCGCACGGTCGACCCAGATCAGCGGACTGAAGATCAAGCAGGGACAGATCATCGGCATCATCGATGATTCGGAGCTGGTGGCTGCCGGTGACGATGTGACCACAGTGCTGATGAGCAGCCTCGAGAAAGGCGGTATCGATCAAGCCGAGTTGATTACCCTGTATTACGGGGCCGATATAAAACAGGAGCAAGCGGAGGAGGTGGCAGTGAAATTAAAGGAAAAATACCCGGATAAGCAGATTGACCTGGTCAGCGGCGGCCAGCCCCATTATTTCTATATAATCTCGGTGGAATAAATAGAGAGAGGAGGTCCCTATGGTAAAAATCGTATGTGATAGTACAGCCGATGTTCCCCCGGATGTAGCCAATAACCTGGGAATTAGTATAGTACCGCTGAATGTGCTTTTTGGGACCGAGTCTTACCGCGATGGTATTGATATTAAGGCAGAGCAGTTTTATCAGAGGCTGGTGGAGTCCAGGACACACCCCACCACCTCCGCGCAGTCACCCGGCTATTTCTCAGAGCTGTTTACCCGGATGGCTAAGGAGACCGATGAGATACTGGTCATCCTGCTCTCCAGCAAGTTGAGCGCCACCTATGAAAGCGCGCTCCAGGCTAAGGCGCTGGTCGGCGATGTCTGCAAAATCGAAGTAGTCGATTCATATCAGACCTGCGGGGCGCTTGGTCTGCCGGTCATCAGGTGCGCTGAGCTGGCCAAAACCGGTGTCAAACTGGAGGATCTCGCGTCTGTCGCTAAAGACCTGACTTCGCGGGCGCATTCATATATGGTGTTTGACACACTGGAGTACCTGCGCAAGGGAGGAAGGATCGGCCGGGCCCAGGCGCTGCTCGGAGGGCTGTTGAAGATCAACCCCGTGCTCACGACGCGCGACGGCCTGGTAACCCCGGTGCAGCGTACCAGGAGCCGGTCGCAGGCCATCGATACGCTGGTCAACCTGGTTAAGGGCGCCCATAACATCGAGAGCCTGATGATCGAAGACGCCACCACGCCGGATGAACTGGAAATACTGGCTGGCCGTGTCGCTGAATATTTCCCGCGGGAAAAGACCTACCGCAGCACGGTCAGCCCTGCCATCGGCGTCCACGTCGGTCCTCATGTGCTGGCCGTCCATTTTATCGAAGGCAAATAATGCCTGTCAGGATAGTCACAGACAGTAGCAGTGATATCCCGTCGGCTATAGCTCGCGAGCTCGATATCACTGTTGTGCCGCTCTATGTGCGCTTCGGGTCCAATATCTACCGGGATGGCATAGACATAATGCCGGAAGAGTTTTACCGGCGCCTGCGGGACGAACCTGTCCATCCGGCCACCTCGGCTGCGTCCCCGGGTGACTTTGCTCAGGCCTACGCCGGGCTTGCGGACGGCAGCGAAGGTATTATATCCATCCATCTTTCTAAAAAAGTCAGCGCTACCTACGACGCGGCGGTGCAGGGCCGGGATATGCTGGAGAATAAGTCATGCCCTATCGAAATCATTGACTCCCGGCTGGTGACCATGGCGCTCGTGCTTATTACCATTGCTGCGGCCCGGGCTGCCCGGGCGGGAAAAAGTATTCAAGAGATCGTTGACCATGTTAATTCACTCATACCGTGTATGCGGGTATACGGTTTGCTCGACACACTGAAATACGTTATGAAAGGCGGGCGCCTGGGAAAGGTCGGCCCCATCATCAGCTCCGTGCTGCCCATAAAGCCTGTGCTGACCATGAAGAATGGGACGGTTACGCCGATCGGGGCCGTGAGGACCCGGGCTAAAGGTATCGAGCGCCTGTGCGATCTCATTACCTCGATTCCCGGTATACAAGAACTCGGCATAGCTCACAGCACTTCCGAGACAGAAATAAATTCGTTCATGGACAGGCTTAAATCTCTTTTACCAGGTATTAACCCCGTACTCAGCAGCCTGGGCCCGGCGCTGGGTGTACACGGCGGGCCGGGTGCCATCCTGGTAGCTATCCGGCAGGATATAGAAGCTGCTGCCGCGGCAATCGAAGCGAAGGAAAGGAAGGTTCACATCTCTCTGCCGTCATTGCAGGAAATTAAACAAAGCCTGAGGCAGCGCAGGAAAGAGCAGACCGGTCTCCCTTTTAGTTTGCGGTTCGACGGCGCACCATAGATGTCAGAGCCTGCTGCTGTTGATATAGCCCTTCTCAGGAAGATACTGGCGCACGAGGCGCAGGGTGGATTTGCCGACCGGGCGGTTATAG
>CAZABI010000228.1:2486-2773 GCA_964483235.1 uncultured Dehalococcoidales bacterium
CGACAAATTCATTCCTGGCTGGATTAATGCCAACCGGCCATCCCTGGTTGTCTCACGGCAGGTTTCCTCACTCAAATCCCTCAAGCTGGATAAGCCTGGGTATGCCTTAAAAAGCCCGTCCGAACGGGAAAATTGGATCGGCCGGTTGCTGCAATGGCTGGACGAACTGGAACACCAACCCGCAGTTACGCTAAAACCCGGTATAAGGACACCGGCAGCCCGGGCGGATAAGCCGGTCAAGCGAAGCATCCCGGCCGGGAAAGGTGAAACCCTGGAAGAGCCGGTAA
>CAZABI010000229.1:0-2767 GCA_964483235.1 uncultured Dehalococcoidales bacterium
CTTCGCGGAAGAAGCGTATTACAAAGTCACCCATGCTGAAGATGACCAGCCAGAGCAGGAACAGCGATCCTACCGGCCTGATTTTTTTACGTGCCGCCCAGAGGATGGCAAAGCCGATTAAATTCCAGATGATGTGAAAGATCTGGGTGGGGTATAGCGGAATGCCGTGCGGCGCATAGCTGTTGGGATTAAGATAAACAACCGAGATTGGGAGGTCGCAGGTCAGGCCGTAGCAGCAGCCATTCACCACGCAACCGACGCGGCCGATAGCCTGCCCCAGTATCGCGCCCGGCGCCGCCAGGTCGCCTAACTTCCAGAAGGAGACCTTCTTTATTAGCCCGTAAATGAGTATGGCCACGCCTGCGCCCAGCACCGCTCCCCATACGGCCAGGCCGGCGAAATTGAGGAACTGGTCGGGGTGCGAGATATAGAATTCCCATTGATCGATGATATGCAGCAACCTTGACCCGAGTATGCCACCAACCACGGCCCACAGGCCGACGTCCCAGATGACATCCAGGGAGAAGCCGGTACGTTTGGCCTCCAGCAGGGCAAAGCCGATCACGGCCACCACGGCCAGCACCACCATCAGGCCGTACCAGCGGACGTCCAGTGCCCCGATGCTGAAGATAATGGGGTTCCAGTCTATTTCAAACATAGCTCCTTTTCCTATTCAAATATGGCTTTAACAAAGGCCTGCGGGTCGAAGGGTGCGATATCGTCACGCTTTTCACCTGTGCCTATATATTTTATCGGTATCTGCAGTTCGTCGCAGATGGCCAGCACGATGCCGCCCCTGGCCGTACCGTCCAGCTTGGAAAGGAAGATGCCGGTCACCTCGGTGGCCAGCATGAAGCTCCTGGCCTGTGACAAACCGTTCTGGCCCGTGGTAGCGTCCAGCACCAGCAGTACCTCCTGCGCGGCCTCGTATTTGGCAGCCACCTTGCGAATTTTTTTCAACTCGTCCATCAGGTTGTGCTTGGTCTGCAGCCTGCCGGCCGTATCGATGATGACGACGTCGGCCTTGCGGTTCTGCGCCGCCTGTAGTGTATCGAAGACAACTGCGCCCGGGTCGGCGCCCGGCTGGTGCGCCACCACGTCCACTCCAACGCGCTCCCCCCAGGCCTTAAGCTGGTCGATGGCCGCCGCGCGGAAGGTGTCGGCCGCCCCCAGGACAACTTTCTTGCCCGAGTTTTTATACTCGGCGGCCAGCTTGGCGATGCTGGTGGTCTTTCCCGAGCCGTTGACCCCCACCATAAGGATCAATTTGGGGCCATTGGCTTCTACCATTCCCTTTGAGTTAACGCTGAGCAATTTGACCATCTCATCCTTAAGAGCATCACGCACCTGCATTCCGTCGCTCAGATTTTCATCTTTAACGCGTTTTTTCACCCGTGCCAGCAGCTTTTCGGCGGTCTCTACGCCCACGTCCGCTCCGATCAGCAGTTCCTCCAGTTCATCCCATGTAGCGTCCTCAATTTTGGAGCGGCTGAATAGTCCGGCTATTTTACCGAACCAGCTGTCACGGCTTTTCTTTACGCCCTGTTCGGTTTTCTTGAAGATATCAGGCATTACAATACCAACGGCAGTGAATTGTATGACAGCGGCAGTAATGATGGCAAATTTATCAAGATAGAAATGTCATTGCGGGTAGAGTTGCGACGAAGCAATCATCCGTACTTACAATGAGATCGCTTCGCCGCGCTCGCAATGACATGTATGTTTTTCGTTTTAGAACGGTACCGTCGCTTACTTTGTCTCCACTATCTTGGCGTAGCCCTTGAGCATCTGGGTCTTCATCATCTTGCGCACCATTTCCTTCATCTTGGGGTCCTTGATCATCTCGGTCATCTGCTTGCTGAATTCCAGGTAGCGCTGGTCCTGCTGCGGGAAATCGAACAGCCCGTGGGCTTCGTAGTACCTGTAGTCGGCCGTGAAGGGGAAGGACAGCCTGGCCCAGATCTGGTCGCGGAAGATCTTGTGCCCGCCCACGCCCAGGAAGGTGCGTGGCAGCACATATACATTCTCGGCTCTGTCAACACATTTAGCGGCAAAAGCCTCAAGCAACTTGTCAAGCTGCGCGGAGTCGGCGCATTCGTCGGTCACGACACCCGCCAGGTTGCCGCCCGCCATTTGCGGCATGGCATTGATAATCTCCTGCATGTTGGCCACCTGGCTGAGCGGCCCGGAAACTATGAACCCCATCTGCTTGTCAACGCCCGTGGGTATATGGCCGTTGAAGAAACTCCTGTCCCAGAACATCTTCATGCGTGCGGAAAAGAAGCGGTCAACGATCTCACCGGCAAAGATCATTACATCGGCATCACGTCCGGCATTGAAATAATCTATAAAGTCGTCCTTGCCCTGGTATACGCAGATATTGTCGAAAGCACACTCCATACAACCCAGGCAACCACCCCGGACCTTGACATCGCCGGTCTTGACCACCTGTATGTCACCCTTGAACGATTCCCTGAAGAGCTGCACCATTCCCGCCAGGTTGGACTTTTCATCCCTGATGTCGGCCAGCACTCTTATCTTCTTTCCACCGGTATCAACCTTGCCCGAGCCCTTGCCGGATTTGTACTCGAACTTGCTGCGTACAACCGGAGCGTAGAACTTCAGCGTAGGCGCCTTATTTTCAATAGCCTTGAAGAAGTTGTCCGCCCACTTGAGCAATATACGGCGCATGTTTTCGATCATGAGATCGTCCATGTCCGCCGAGAACGGTTCGACGTATTTCATATCCAGGTCGTCGCAGACACCG
>CAZABI010000230.1:0-2740 GCA_964483235.1 uncultured Dehalococcoidales bacterium
TCTTTTTCAGATAGGTAACCGCGGTCCACCATTTCCATGGCACAGGCAATGGCGTTGCAGCCGGTGGTGGGATGTCTATCGCTTTATTGGCTGACATTAGAATCGCATCAGAAAACGCCAGATTCATAATGGCTTTTGTTAAAAGGGGGCTAATTCCAGATTTTGGAGCTACGTTTATTCTTCCCAGGTTAGTTGGTTTGGCCAAAGCATTTGAATTAGTTTATTCCGGCGATACCGTAGAAGCAGACGAAGCTTTGAAAATAGGATTGGTAAATAAGGTTGTGAAACCTGATCAATTAATGGATGAGGTTATGTGTTTAGCCAAAAAGCTGGCAGAAGGCCCCCCCCTGGCCTTAGGACAGATGAGACGAGCTTTGCACAATGGAATTGTCGGCAACCTTGAACAACAGCTTATTTTTGAAACTTATGCTCAAAACCAGATGTTTGGCACCGAAGACTTTAAAGAGGGCGCTAAAGCCTTTCTCGAAAAACGGAAACCTGTATTTAAAGGCAGATGAGTGTGTAGCTGGCTGCTCACAAAAGATGCCCCATCCAGGGATTGCTCTCCCTTATTCTGCCATATTACCCTGACAGCGGGCATCCATGATACTTCCTGTTTTACCGATTGGTAAACACCCGTGACACCATCGATTAATTTTTTTCAGGTAGCACTTTAACATCCGGCGTAAAGAAGAAATATAATCGGTTTTTACTAAAATAAACCCCTGGCCAGCCCCCCGTCCACCAGGATAGTAGTGCCCGTTATATAGCTGGCTTTTTCCGAGGCCAGGAAAACTGCCAGTGCAGCTACCTCGTCGGGAGTTCCGCAGCGGTGAAGGGGGATGTCCGAGGTAACATCCGACAATGCGCTCTCATAGGTTTTGCCCTGATTTTCAGCACGTTTCTGTATTACGGAGACAAGCCGGTCGGTAAGTATCCAGCCCGGGCAGATGTTGTTGACCAGGATATTATCAGAAGCCAGTTCCTGTGACAGCGTTTTGGCCAGGCCGATTACCGCTGCCCGGATGGAGTTGGACAGTATCAGCCCTTCGATGGGTTGTTTAGCAGCTATGGATACCAGGTTGATGATCCTGCCTCCACCCTGCTTTTTCAAATGCGGCACAGCTTCACGGCACATCCTCACGGTGCTTAACAGATTGAGCTTGATGGCACTTTCCCAGTCGTCGTCAGTGAAACCTAAAAAATGACCGGCAGGCGGTCCGCCGGCATTGGTGATCAGTATATCGATTCTGCCGAATTTATCCGCTGTCTGCTGTATCAGTCTTTTAACGTCCTGTAAATTGGTCACATCAGCAGATACCGGCAGAACTGTTAAAGACGGACAACGCGATTCAATTTCGGAAGTAGTCTTAAGCAGATCCGACGCGCTGCGGGCGCAGATGGCAAGGTTTGCTCCTTCTCCGGCTAAGGCTAAGGCGACGGCTTTGCCGATACCCTTGCTAGCGGCCGCTACGATGGCTGTCTTCCCTGCTATCCCTAAGTCCATCTCGTTTAAAGGTTAGTAGCCCGGTGCAGAAGCTGCTTCCAGCGGTTGTTGACCCAGGCCTGGGACTCGTCGATCTGCTCTTCTGTGATGGTCTTGAAACGCCCCTGAGAAAGGAAGTACTCGCGTACCGGCCTTAGCGGCTGCCCCTTACGGGCCAGGGATTCGCTGGCTGCCGTCAGGCGGAAAATGCCGTTCTCAACCTCATACAGTATAACCAGGCCGGTCTTTACTGCCAGTTCACCCATCTTGATAGTGTCGTTGAAAGGGAAGCCCCAGCCCGGCGGGCATGGGGTGTGTATGTGAAGAAAACGGGTGCCCTCGATAGTTCTCGCCTTCCTCACCTTTTCATAAAGGTCGAGCGGGTAGGATGCTGAACAGGTTGCCACGTAAGGAATGCCGTGCGCCTCCATAATTGCGGTCATATCCTTATGGCTCTGTTGTTTTCCGAGCACAGGGGTTGTGCCGGTGACAGCGCCGATAGGTGTGGAGCCGGAACGCTGGTTACCGGTGTTCATATAGCCTTCGTTGTCGTAGCAGATGTAGATGAAATCGCATTCCCGTTCGGCTGCCCCGCTGAGCGATTGTATGCCGATGTCATGCGTGCCGCCATCGCCGGCAAAAGCCAGCACTGTGATACCTTTTCTGCCCAGTGCCTTAAGGCCGGCTACCAGTCCCGTGGCGGATGCCCCGGTTGAGGCAAAAGGCGTGTTGACACAGGGCACATTTACGGCGGTGATAGGATACATGCCGTGCATCACCGTGGCACAGCTTGCAGGCACAGTGACGATGCACTGACCTTCCAGTGCTTTTAGCGTATGGCGGTAGGCCAGCGATAAGGCGCAGCCCGGGCATGTGCGGTTGCCAGGCAGTATATATTCCTGTTCGGGCAAATTCACAGCATTGACTTTCAACTCAGTTCTCCGTTAAATCTGGCAGATCCACTCGGGGTAATCAGGGTTGATAACCGTTTCTTTCAATGAGGCAATGGCCTTTTTAGTGGCTTCGACCAGTTCGCGTGCTTTTACGTCGCGGCCGCCCAGGCCAACTATGAAATTACGGATGGCAGCATTGATATAGGTGCCGTACAGGGCTGATTTAATCTCGGAGCAGGTGGCGCCCTCGGAACCATAGCTTATATTCTTATCGAAAACTACGATTAGTTTGGATTTGCGCAGGGCCTGTACTATGTCAGATTTGGGGAAAGGACGGAAAACACGTAAACCGAGCACGCCG
>CAZABI010000231.1:0-2728 GCA_964483235.1 uncultured Dehalococcoidales bacterium
ATTGGCATGACGGCAGGGGCAGTGGCTCACGGAAAAATACTCGAGCTTATCCAGTATTTTGCAAACTTCCTCGTAAGGCAGTACGCTGCGCGTATCATCGATGGTTGCTTCCACCGGCAGCACACGCAAGCCTTTCTCCTTAACGTTCTGCCAGGGTGTCATCAGCCCGCCGGTAAGGTATCTATGCAGCAGCGGTCCGACGACCTTGCTGTATCCGTCATTGCGGCCGGGCCAGCCGAAAGTGCGGTAAATGAAAAAATGTCGTTTAAATGATAGCGCGGTTGGCCCTCTTTAATCTGCTTATAAACCAATCCTTTAGCGACCAGGGAATCCAGCTTTCCGCGCAGCTTTTCATCATCGATGCCGGTCAGTTCGGAAAGCTCTGCCAGTGTTTTAGGGGAAAAGGGCATACCGGTCAGCAAGGCTGCCTCTTCAGTAGTATAGCGTGCGGCTACGTACGACAGCAGGACATCGGAATCGGGCACACCGTACCAGCTCTGTTTGAGCCATTCTATGAATTTATAATAGATGTCGTGCTCGATATCGTTCATATCCGAAAGTGCTCCTTTCTATGCCGCCTTGCGGGTAGTTACAAACTGGATGGCCCAATCACGCATAGTCTTAGGAGGGTGGTGATCTGCCTGGTTACGGATTAGTGAGAGAGATTGAGACTGGCATTTATGGGCGCATACACCGCAGCCGATGCAGAGGTCGAGATTAAGCTCTGATATCTTACCGGTTTTATTGGTAAGCTCCCGCGTCCTGCCGTCCTTCGACTTAACTGTGGTTTTTCGGCCCTTAGCTTCAGGTGAGTCTTTCAGTTTCAAAGCTTCCATGGGGCAACGCTTAACGCAGAGGCCGCACCCCGTGCAGGTCTGCTGGTTAACCTTTACGTGGAAATTGGATGGTACCAGGCCGCCCGCATGCTTCATGCGCTTCACCGCTTCGAACCACATGCAGCAGCAACTGCAGCAGTTGCAGATGGTATCCGGCCCCTCCTGCTGGTTCGACATGGCATGTATAAGGCCGGCTTCGGCGCATTTCTCCAGTATCTGCTCGGTCTCCTCGCGGGTGATCTCACGGCCAAAGCCGTTTTCTACCGCGTATCGACCCAGGCGGTCGAAGTGCAGGCAGACCTCGGTGGGGAATTTATCGGGCACACCGGTGACCAGGCCTTTCTTGACACGGCAGGGGCAGTGACTGACGCTGAAATAAGTGTAAGAATCAAGGTGCTTTTTCACCTCTTCATATGGCAATACCGTATGCTCATCCTCGATGGCTGCGTTAATAGGCAGTACGCGCAATCCCCTCTCGGATACTGTCTCCCAGGGTTCCATGAAATCGGGAAAATATTTATCCGATGTGACTGCGAACTGGCGGGCTACTTCATCCGTCCTGCCCGGCCAGCCGGTTGTACGCATAAGCATGAAAAGATCGTTGAGCATATAGTGCGGAACACCTTCACGCTGGAATTTATAAAGTATGCCCTTGCGCGTCAGCTCGTCAAGCTTTGCGCCCAAGTCCGATTTTTCCATGCCTTTAAGCTCAGACAGGGAATCGAGGTTCTTGGGTGAGAAGGGTAGACCTGTGAGGAACGCGGCTTCAGTGGGAGTGTATTTGGCTGCGACTACCGGAAGGAGTTTTTCACTGCCGGGTGCACCGTACCAGCTTTTTTTCTGCCATTCGATGAAATCCAGGTAAATTTGGCGGTCTTTTCCAGTGAGATTAAAATCTTCCCGGCTCATGTAAATGCCCTCCTCTTGATACTGTGGATTTGCCTATGAGCAAAGCTGATATGATTACTCCTGGGACTTCGGTTCGCCCAGGCCGCGCAGTACGCGCTCAAAGACAACCATGTCTTTAGCAGGGAACTGGCTCCTCAGGCTGGCATCGAGCTCATCCGCGAAATGGATGATCGTAGGGCCTACTTCCCTGGCTTTGGCTGTGAGGAAGACCAGCGCCGAGCGCCTGTCCTCGGAGTTTGGCCTGCGCTCCACGTAGTCATTCTTCTCCATGCGGTCGAGTATGCCGGTGATGGTGGAACCGTCGAGGGAGACGCGCTGTCCCAGCTCGCCGATAGTAATACCGTCTCCCACCCATAGCGCATTAAAGACCATGTACTGTGGAGTGGTCAGGTTGAATGGGGCCAGGCGTGATTCGTAATGCTCATAAACCTTGCGCATCACGCGCCCGATATTAAAACAGATATGCTGCTGTAGATCTTCCATAGCGTTAATAAAATAATTTTGACACAGATATTTTGTACACAATATAATATTTCCAGAATATTTTGTCAAGAGGAGGCAGGCATGGATCTGAAGAAATTGAACGAGGCTCTCAATACCTACATCAGACCTAATACGTTTCCTGTAGCTATCAAGCTCTGCAAGTCGGATGGCGATCTTCCACAGAAGGTAAAAAAGCCGGTTAAAGATCTTAGTTACCAGGTAACCTTGTGCCAGGCGGTTGGGTTGGCCCGGCGTTACAGGTGGACTTTAGCGGTGGCCAACGAGGACCAGTGCTGTTTAGATGGAGCCGCTGCGATGGGATTTCCCATTGAAGTCGCGGAAGGTGGATTCGCGCCGCCGGGAATGACGGAAAAGATGTTAGAAAAGGGCGAATACAAATATCTTCTTGTTGCACCCCTCGAGGTGGCCGAATTTGAACCGGATGCGGTGGTCGTTTACCTTGATCCTGCGCAGGCCAACCGGCTGGTGCAGGGGATTTC
>CAZABI010000232.1:0-2725 GCA_964483235.1 uncultured Dehalococcoidales bacterium
TATTTGCCGGGAGTCAAGAGCATGATGACGGTGGCGGCGCTGGTGATAGGTATAGCAGTGTCGGGGTTTTTACTGCTGCTGTCCGGTTTCATGCTAAAGAAGAAAATAAAAGCTTTTTACTATCCGGTGGCTGTAGTGGTGCTCGGGTTAATAGCAGGTATAATCACCTTTGCCGCTAGTCCGGATATGATGCTATTAATGCTGTCCAGCATATCCAACATATTCACCTGGCATGCTAATACAACTGTGATGGAAATGCAGCCGATCCTGATGCAAAATGGGCAATTCACCTTACTGGCTATACTTGGCAACTATATGTTTGGATTTTTCCTGAGCCTGATATGCGTACTGATTCTTATCTATAGTGTGATAAAGAAGAATGACTGCAATACGATGCTTTTATTGATCTGGAGTATTGTCATGCTCATGGCAACACTGGCCATGAGAAGGTTCGCTTATTATTATGCTGTTAACGTCAGTATATTAACCGGCTTGATTTGCTGGTTACCCCTGAATTGGGGTTTCACTAAATTGCGGGGTCTGAAAGCCGATCTTGAACAAAAACCCGTTCAACAAAAGAAAAAGAGGAAGGTGGAGGAGCAGCGCAGAGCGAATATCAAGGGATGGAAAGTTGTAAATGTGCTATTGGTGATTGTAATTATATTGATTGTTTATTACCCGAATATCGGACCGTTACCCGATGGTGAGAAACCGGCAGTTGACCTGTCCAGCCGGCCGTTATTTGCCCCGTCCGACGCCTGGTGCGATATGTTGGATTGGCTGAGACAGACGAGCCCTGAACCATATGAAAATGCCTCAAAATATTATGACCTGTTTACTCAGCCAGGCATTAGCGGAGGTTTTGAATTTCCTTCGACAGCCTACGGGGTGCTTTCATGGTGGGACTACGGATACTGGGTAACTCGTATAGGAAGGCGTGTGCCTAACTCCAACCCGGGTACAGGACACAGAGGTGAATCCTATTATTTTATGGCACAGAATGAAATACTCGCCGGAAGGGTAATAAACAATTGGGGTTCGCATTACATTATTGTTGACAACGAAATCGCTGCCTTTGATAGTAAATTTCATGCTCTGGCTACCCTTAGCGGCAATGAATATAAGAGGTACTTTGAGCTGATTATACAAAAGCAGGGGGACAAATATGCCCCGGTATTGGTGTTTTACCCCGAATTTTATAGAAGCATGTTGGTGAGATTATATTATTTTGACGGCATGGCGGTTACACCTGAATCTGTCACGGTAATGGGATACCAGGAAAGGAAAATCGAAGGCGGGCAAATGCTCAAGGAAATCCTGGAGCAAAAAAAGTTCGCTACATATGCTGAAGCTGTGAAATTTATAAATGATAATAAATCACGTAATTATCTTATTATCGGCGACGACCCTTCTAAAAGTCCTGTCCCTCTCGAGGAGCTAAAATTATATAAACTAATATTCAGCACTAAACAAAAAATCTCAATCGGACAGCGTTCTATTTCAAGGATTAAGGTATTCGAATACAAGCGCGATGCGCTACCAATTGTGGGAGATTGGAATAAGGATAAGAAAACGGAATTAGGCCTTTGGCAACCTGAGGAAAGCTGGTTTCTATTAGATAAAAACGGGAATGGCAAATGGGACCAGGACAGTGGTGATGTTAAGCTGGGTCCGTTCGGGTATTCTACCGATGTTCCCCTGACAGGCGATTGGAACGGCGATGGATATGAAGAGATAGGCATTTGGAGGCCGTCCGATCTTTGTTTCTACCTCGATTATAATGGCGATGGGCAGTGGAATCCCGGCCATGGTGATAGAAAATTGGGGCCGTTTGGATTGTGGTTCAATAATACTCCCCTTGCCGGGGATTGGAATGGTGATGGGAAAGACGAAATCGGTATATGGAGCTGGGATAGCAATACCAGATCGTTTTATTTTTTCCTTGATTATAACGGTGATGGTATTTGGAACTCGGGTGATGGAGATAAGAAGGTAGGTCCTTATGGTGAGAATGGGGATATTCCTATAATCGGTGATTGGAATGGAGATGGGAAGGACAAGGTAGGTATCTGGCAACCGGCCACCAGGTATTTCATACTGGACGTAACAGGTAATGGCAATTGGAATGATGTTAAGAGCAATTTAAAAATTGGCCCATACGGAGAAAGCGAGGATACCCCGGTAACCGGTGACTGGGATGGGAATGGGAAAGACCGCGTGGGTATGTGGGATCCAAGGACACGGGAATATATTTTAAATATTTCGGGTGACGGAGATTGGCAATCAAGAACAGGTAATATCAGGGTGCCGTTATCAGGGAAATAATCAGGGTGTTGATAGCTTCGGTTAGATAACGAGACCTTGTTGACGAACGTGTCTAAGGTGAGTTGTTTACGGTTACACTGCGCACTGCTGACCAGGCACTGGTCCCGGCTGCATTTGAAGCATTGACACGCCAGTAATAGGTGGTTGCCAGAGAAAGACCGCTTACCTCATAACTGGTCAGGTTACCCACATTCTGGTTAAACAACATTGTACCGGCATCAAATCCACTGCTCGTATTGACCTGCAGGGTGTATCCGGTAGCCCCGGTGGATGAAGTCCATTTAAAGGTAATTGTAGCACCCGGTGAGGTTAGTGAAGGCGGAGAAGGTGGTGTGGGTGGTGTGATGGAGCCCCAGCCTGCGAGGAGGTTATAGCCGACATAGGAGCCACTGAGACTGCC
>CAZABI010000233.1:0-2716 GCA_964483235.1 uncultured Dehalococcoidales bacterium
CATCGGATATTACAGAAGGACGTGGTCTTCAAAAAACTGGGTCTGGTGATAATCGACGAGGAGCAGAGGTTCGGCGTTGTGCATAAGGAGCATTTTAAAAAGATGCGTCAGAGTGTGGACGTGCTGACTTTAAGCGCCACGCCCATACCCCGCACCCTGCATATGTCGCTTTCTGGAATAAGGGATATGAGCACAATTGAAACACCTCCGGAAAACCGCCTGCCGGTAATCACCTCCATCGGGGAATTCAGCGGGAAACTGGTGCGTGACGCAATCCTGCGTGAGATGGAGCGTGACGGACAGGTTTTTATCGTGCATAACCGTGTTAACAGCATAGGCATGGTAGCCCAGAAAATAAGGGAGCTTGTACCTGAAGCAAGGATCACCGTCGCCCACGGCCGGATGAACGAGGATAACCTGGAAGACGTCATGGCTGGTTTCCAGGCAGGTAAGAGCGATGTACTGGTCACCACTACCATTATCGAATCAGGCCTGGATATGCCCAATGTGAACACGCTGATCGTCAATGCGGCGGATAAGCTTGGATTAACGCAGCTTTATCAACTGCGCGGCCGCGTGGGCAGGGGTGCCAATACAGCCTATGCCTACTTTCTGTTTGACTCCGGGAAAGATCTGACCGACCAGGCCAGGGAGAGGTTGAAGACCATAGCCCAGGCGACGGAGTTGGGTGCGGGCTTCGTCATTGCCATGAAGGACCTTGAGATCAGGGGCGCAGGCAACCTGCTCGGTATGGAGCAGAGCGGGCATATCGCGGCGGTAGGTTTTAACTATTACTGTCAGCTTTTATCCGAAGCCGTGGAGGAACTTAAGGCGAAAAGGGAAGGACGGGAAGCGGAGCGCGTTTCTGAACGGCCGTTGGTATCAATTGACCTGCGTATCCCGGCGCTGATACCCGAAGACTATATCGAGAACATGCGGACCAGGTTTAATTTCTACCAGCGGCTGGGCAGGCTGGATGACCACACCCGGATCGATGATATAGCCAGGGAACTGCTCGACCGGTTTGGCGATCCGCCGTTAGAGGTATCCAACCTTTTATTTGCGGTCGACATCAGGCAGCTTGCCTCCGGCAAGGGTGTTGAGTCCGTCTCCAGGCAGGGCGACCAGGTCGTTATCACATTCAATGAAGGTATTGACACCCAGGCGTTGTTTGCCCGGATGGCGCGCAACCCGGCGGTCACCCCCGGCAATAAGCAGGTCAGGATAGATGCTGGAAGGTTAAAAATCGACTGGCGTAAAGCCCTGAGGGATATACTGGAGAACATTCCCGGCCGGGCGGATTAGCCGTCCCGGCTATCAGTCGTCTATACCCGCTTCCTGCAGGTAATCTATCAGGTCCTGGACGGAAATGATCCTGTCGGCGTCACTGTCGGGTATCTCGAACTTGCTGCCCGGCTTACTGAACTTGTCCTCAATCGTCGTAAAGAACTCGGCCAGGTCGTCGGGATCCATATTGAGATCATCGATGAATGAGGCGGAAGACTCGATGAATTTATCGTCCACACCGAGCTCATCGACAAGTATCTTTTTTATGTGGTCAAGTAGTTTGGCCATCTTGCTTCGCTAATTATACGGTTTGGACTGTCTGGCTATCAATCTAAATAGTACACTATTTAGTTAAACCGGATATTGCGGAGCCGAGCACACCGTTGATGAACCTGGGAGACGTGTCCGAGCCGAAGTCCTTGGCCAGTTCCACTGCTTCATTTATGGCCGCCTTGGTAGGCACTGACCTGTCGATTAGAACCTCAAACAAGGCAATCCGGAGTATATTACGGTCCATGGCCGCCATCTGATTGATCGGGAAAGCGGGCGCCAGGCGGCTGATAGTATCATCCAGCTCCTGTTTGTTTTCGATTACGCCGTTTACCAGTCTCGTTGCGAACTCGGACGCCTGGCCGGTCAGTTCCTTACCCTGCAGCGTACGTTCAAGTATCTGTTCAGGGCTGTTGGCCGCATACTCCCATTCGTAAAGCGTCTGGAGGGCAGCGATCCTTGAACGGCGCCGTTGACCTGCTGGCATAGATTAACCGGAGCGAAAAATTGGAGGTCCGGGCTTTCGGACCCTGTTACCTCCCGCCCTTACGCCACTTGATGATCTCATTGGTAGTCTGGGCGTTACTGATATTAAAGGTTAGCGCTCCCGGGCTGATGCATTTAATGTACTTGGTCAGAACGTCTCCGGGGCCCACCTCAAAAAACGTGGTAATGCCGCGGGCAAGCATGGTTTCTATCGATTGCTGCCACTTGATCGGGTGAATGATCTGGCTGATCAGCTCTTCCTTGATAGCCTCCACCGTATTCATAGATTGAGCGGTAACATTGGCCACTATGGGAATAGCAGGTGTTTCATATTTAAACTGGCCGACTGCATTTATCATACCTTCCAGCGCGGGTTCCATCAGCGATGAATAGAAGGCGCCGGTCACCCTGACGGGGACCATGCGGCGCGCGCCTTTGACCTGGGCCAGTCTCTTGGCCTTGCCCAGTTTATAATCGTCACCGGCTATCACGATGTTGTCAGGCGAGTTTACACCCGCGATCTCAACGCCGGTGGTTAAACAGACGCCCTCGATGGTGTCCTTGTCCACATCCATGATGGTGACCATGCCGCCGGGCTTACGTCTTCCGGCCTCATTCATGAGCCTGCCGCGCTCGCGTATCAGGCGCACGGCGTCCGTAAGTTCCATAACAC
>CAZABI010000234.1:0-2713 GCA_964483235.1 uncultured Dehalococcoidales bacterium
AAGCGAGAAACCCGGGCCTGAGGTTGCTTCCACGCTTCGCTCCTCGCAACGATATGGGGTTTAGTGATCGCATCGGGGGTTTCGAGGATGATTTTGCGCCACTCGTGCAGCAGGGGGAAGTCAGCAGTGACCCGGTGGTATTTCTGGTTGCCCTGCATGTAGGAACTCAGCAGGCCGGCTTTCTCCAGGTGGCCAAGCTCCCGGCGCACGGCGTTAAGGGGTTCATCAATCAGGCGCGCCACCTCACGTGTGTAATAAGGTGTTTCGATGTCCTCAAGGAACAGGCGCAGGACCTTGCGCTTGGCCTTGCTGGTGATGAAATAACGCAAAATGCTCATATTGTGAACACCTTATATGTTCTAATGTACAATATATATGTGCATTTTGCAATGCACATATATATGCTAAAATCAGGGCAATACAGCTTTGACAGGAGGCAGTGATGGAAACGAAGACGATACGCCAGTCTGTGACTTTCAAAGCCGGGGCGCACACGGTCTACGAGATCCTTATGGACTCGAAGAAGCACTCCGTACTGGCGGGTGACGAGGCGAAGATCAGCCGCAAGACCGGCGGGAAGTTCAACGTGGGCGGTTACATCGAGGGCGTCAACCTGGAACTGGTACCCGACCGGAAGATTGTTCAATCCTGGCGCTACGAAGACTGGCCGAAGAACCACTACTCCACCGCGGCCTTTGCCCTGAAGGAAGAGGGTGGCAAAACGAAGCTGACCTTCACGCAGAGCGGTGTGCCGGTTGAGTTTTATGAAGACATCAAGCAGGGCTGGATCGATTACTACTGGACTCCTATGAAGGAGATGCTGGGGAAATAGATTTTAGTTAAAGCAAAGGAGATTGATCGATGGAAAAAGTTAAACTGGGGCCGACCCAACTGCTCTACCCGATGCCGGCCTTGCTGGTCGGCTCCAAAGTAGAGGGCAAGCCAAATTTCATGACCGTTGCCTGGGGAGGCATGGCCTGCGGTGAGCCGGCCATGATCTCATTGGCCATACGCCACCCCCGCTATACTCTGATCGGCATGCGTGAGCATCAGACCTTCTCGGTGAATGTCGCTTCAACAACACAGGTTAAAGAGGTGGACTACTGTGGCATTGTCTCAGGCGCCAAGGATGACAAGGTTAAGACCTGCGGATTCAAGGTTTTCTACGGTAAGCTGAAGACGGCTCCCATGGTGCAGCAGTGCCCGGTCAACCTGGAGTGCGCGGTTGAGCACATGCTGGACCTGGGTTCTCACGTGCTGGTGGTGGGCAAGATCGAGGAGGTATATGTCTCAAAAGATTGCCTGACCGACGATAAACCCGACGTGAAGAAGATCAGGCCGCTCATCTGGACCACGCTGCCGGCCAATGTGTACCAGGGGCTGGGTGAGGTGGTGGCCAAGGCGTTCAAGGTGGGACTGGAACTAAAGGAAAAGACGTAGGGACCGGCCTTCAGGCCTGTCCGACTGGCGGGCGTAGCCTGCCTAGTAATTGTACTTTATAGGGACGGGGCTTTAGCCCTGTCCGTTTGAGGGCTAGGCTAAAACCTCGCCCCAACATCTAGTAAATTTGCCTCTTTGACATCAATCCAACTTACTGTTATCCTTACAGTTGAAAACAATTTTCAACTGGCGATTGGCTTAAGATGACAGGTAAGGACATAACCGTAGAACTGCGGAAGAGGGGATTCAAGCTGACGCCCCAGCGCAGGGCGATCATCGATGTATTGGGAGGCAGCGAGGAACACCTGACACCGGCGGATATCCACGCGAAGCTCCGGCATAAGCATCCCGGTGTGGGGCTGGTGACAGTGTACCGCACACTCGAACTGCTGCAGGGCAGCGGGTTGCTATGCGAGGTGCACATCGGCGACTCGTGCCACAGTTACCTTAAACGCAAACGGCCTGGAGAGCACCACCACCACCTGGTCTGCCATGACTGCGGCCGGGTTGTGGACTTCACCGACTGCGAGCTGGACAAACTGGAGAAACGCCTGGCCAGGGACACAGGTTTTATAATCAACCGGCACCTGCTGGAGTTTATGGGCAGGTGTCAAAGGTGCCAGGAAAGGGCTATTTGAAAATCCGGGGAGGGACCTCATGAAAAAGCTGCTGTTACCATTGCTCATTTGCACTGTCCTGCTGGCCGCCTGCGCTGCGCCGGCAGTAAAGGACGGCGATGGTAAAATCGGCGTGATGGTAACCATACTGCCCCAGCAGGAGTTTGTCTCGCGTGTGGGTGGCGACAAAGTGGACGTGACCGTAATGGTGCCGCCGGGCGCCAATCCACATACCTATGAGGTCACACCGTCACAGATGGTACAATTGAGCAGGGCTAAGGTTTACTTTAAGGTGGGTTCGCCCATCGAGTTCGAGTTGGCCTGGCTGGATAAACTGACTGCTTCAAATAAAAACATGACCGTGGTGGACTGCAGCAGGGATATAGAGCTGATGAAGAGTGACGACCCGGATGAGTCGGGCATTGATCCTCATATCTGGACTTCGCCACGCAATGTCAAGGTCATGGTGAAGAATATCTGTGACGGGCTGATACAGGCCGACCCGGCCAGCCATGGATATTATGAGAAGAACCGCGACGCTTATGTTGCCGAGCTGGACCGGCTGGATACCGATATCATAGATGCACTGAAGGGCGCAATCGATAAAACCTTTATTGTCTATCACCCGGCCTGGGGCTACCTCGTCCATGACTACG
>CAZABI010000235.1:0-2708 GCA_964483235.1 uncultured Dehalococcoidales bacterium
TCTATGCTAAAAACATGCATGACCTGAAGATCGCACAGGGCTATGTGCAGGCCCAGGACCGCTGGTGGCAGATGGAGTTCTTCCGCAAGACCTGCGGCGGACGCATCGAAGAGCTTACCGGCAAGAAGTCCGCACTGGTCAATACGGATATCTACCTGCGCTCACTGGGCATATATAAGGCAGTTGAAAAAGACTACAACAGCTATGCGACTGAGGAGCGCGCCCTGCTTGACGCCTTCGCCGAGGGGGTCAATGCCTATATCTCCGGCCGTTCGCCGCAGCAGCTTTCGGTCAACTATGCCGTGCTCGGCCTGACGGGTGTGAAGTTCAAGGTCGACCCCTGGTCTCCCCTCGACTCACTGGCATTCACCAAGCTGATGGCCTGGGACCTCGGACTTTCCCGCGACCTGGAGCTGACCCGCGCCAGGCTCTATGACCGGCTCGGCGCTGAGATGGCGGAACAGTGGCTGGTGCCGGCCTGGCCGCTCGGGCAAAAGCCCACCATCCTGCTGGACGAGGACCTTAAGGCTACTTATTCCATCTCTTCAACCACTCCTCCATCATATTCAGACCAGCCCGCCTCTGCCGGCATACAGGTCTACGAAGACCCGGCGGCCGATCTCTCACAGATTATGGGGCAGACTGAAGGTGCAGGCAGCAACTCCTGGGTTGCCACCGGCAGCCTGACAGAGGGCGGCAGGCCCCTGCTGGCCAATGATCCTCACCTCGGCATTCAGCAGCCCTCCATCTGGTGCGAGATTAACCTGCACTGCACCGACGACGGCAGCGGCCGTCCCTTCGACGTGGCGGGCTTCGGCTTCGCCGCCAGCCCTGGTGTCGTGGTGGGCCACAACAACGATATCGCCTGGGGCACTACCAACGTCTACCCCGACGTCAACGATCAGTATCAAATAAAAGTGAATCCCGCCAACCCGCTGCAATACGAGTGGAACGGCAAATGGCGTGATATGACGGTCCGCGAGGAGACCGTCAGTTTCGGCGACGGCAAGCCGCCCGTTACCTTCAAGGTGAGGGAAACTCACCTTGGCCCCATCATCAATGACAACAGGTACGACGCCAAGACAGGAGAACTGTCTGGCTTTAATAACAAGGACCCCCTGGCACTGCACTGGACGGGGCTGGAGCCGGGCACTATCGCACTGGCCGTAATAGGCCTGGACAAGGCCAGGAACTGGGACGACTTCCGCGCCGCGCTGAAGTACTGGGACACGCCCTCACAGAGCGTGATCTATGCGGACCGGCAGGGCAATATAGGCTACCAGATGCCGGGCAAGATACCCATCCGCGCCAAGAACCACACCGGACAGGTGCCCGTGCCCGGCTGGACCGATGAATATGAATGGAAGGGCTACGTGCCCTACGAACTGATGCCGCGCGTCTATAACCCGGCGCGCAGCTTTATCGTTGCCTGCAACCAGGAGGTAGCTCCGCCCGAGTATTTTGCGATGCTGAATAAACAATTGGGACCGGACGTCAACGCCAACTTCGGCAGTAAATATAATAAGTGGGTCTACGGCTACCGCTCGCAGCGCGCCTATGAACTGATCAAGCAGCTTGCGCCCAATACCGTGGTCACCTACCAGACCATCCAGAGCGATAGCAAGAGCATAGCGGCCGGGGAGATACTTCCCTCGCTGGCCAACCTCAAGTTCGACGACCAGGAACTGGCCGACGCCCGCGACTGGCTGCTTAAATGGGACACCGTCTGCGGAGAGGACAGCCCGCAGGCCGCACTCTACAACGAGTTCATTATGCGGCTGATGCAAAACACCTTCCAGGCCGAGCTCGAGGGCATAGCTAAATCTGAGGGCGGCGGTCAGGAGCTATGGGCTATAAACCTATTGTTAATAAGCCCCAATGACGCCTGGTGGGACGACCCGGCTACAAAAGATAAAAAGGAAACGCGCGACGATATACTGGTTAAATCGTTCGAAGAGGGTTATGCCGCTGCGACGGCTGCCATGGGTAAGGAACGCAGCCAGTGGAAGTGGGGCGCGCTACATAAGGCTACCTTTGTCAGCAACCCACTGGGCGCCAGCGGCATCGGTCCGATCGAATCGCTGGTTAACCAGGGACCGGTACCGGCTTCCGGTAATACCGAGTGTATTTACAATAACATGTGGTACGCCAGCTCCGGCAATTTCGGCATACGCCTGATACCTTCCATGCGCATGATCATAGACCTGGGCGATTTCGACAAGAGCGTGACGATCAATTCCACCGGCGTCAGCGGCCACCCGGGTAGCCCCTGGTATGGCGACCAGGTAGTGCCCTGGGTCAAAGTTAAGTATCATCCCATGCCCTGGAGCAGGCAGCAGGTGGAATCCGCCGCCACCCACAAGCTCTATCTTAATCCGTAAAAACAATAGCTCAAGCAATATAGGGCAAAATATCCCGGCCTGATAAATAATCTGCAATTTAGAGCAAGGCAGGCCGGGATAATTCGGCCTTAATTCTGTTTCTTTCTAAACACTCCTGCCATGACTTCTCTCCTCACAGACTTTGGGATTGCAGGCGTTGCTCTAACGCCTGTCGCTCTTTCGCGGCTCGCTCAAGCCGTTTTCTCAGATGGTCATTGATGACCCCTACTGTGCGAATTGACCTGTTGTTCAGCCGAACAGAGGGAGGGAGCTCTCCTCGCGCCACCATGCGCTTGATCGTCTTCCGGCATACTCCCCCCAGCAAGT
>CAZABI010000236.1:0-2692 GCA_964483235.1 uncultured Dehalococcoidales bacterium
AGAGCCTCTTGAAGGCGGCTATGAAGCAACTTTACCTCTCCGCTCGTGCCTTCCATCGCATCCTCAAACTGGGTCGCACTATCGCCGACCTGGAAAATACCGATATAATTAAAGCCCACCATGTAGCTGAGGCTATTCAGTATAGACCAAGGCGGATGGTGTAGACAGGGAGGGGGATTTGGCAAAGGAAGCAATAAAGGGATGAGTAAATATGATAGTTTGAAATACTGGGCAAAAGTCAAAGCACGAACGCCACATCGCTGTGAGAAATGCGGTAGAGTAATCGTCCCGGGGGAAATTTATTACTCAGAGAAACTGGATGGATTTGTGCACGCACCGCATGTTAGACTTGGAAAACTATGCCAAAAGTGCTATAACAAACCAGAGCAGGGGTATAGTAAATAGCCCAGCTAGGTGGATTCGGAGAGGGAGTGATAAATTACCAAAGCGAACGAGAAGGGTAACTAGGTGGTAATAGCATGTCTCTCTAATTTGTACATGACGCGATAAGCCTTAGCGGTCTGACAGGTTCAAAGTCAAAATGTGCTGTGATAGGCCGATATTACCCTTTTTGGTGGGGTATTACATCTGGGGGACCGAATAAAAACTATGAATATCCAACCGCTATAGTCGAACTAGACGCCGCAACTGGCGAAGTATACATAGAAGATACTAATGAGATAATCCTGGGTTCATCAGGTCATGCCCTTGACCTTAAATGTAACAATCCGAATACGAGAGAACTAAAAGTAATTTTAGTAGAGAAGGACGCTGACTGCTATGGTCACCTTAAGAATGTTATCAGAAGAAGATGGGGTAATGTTGATATTGACTTAGCCGAAGGACCACTACAATTAAATTCATCCAACATTTACCTTCTGAACACGGAATTAGACAGTGCCCTCAGCAATATTGAAAAAACAAGACTTGGAAATGCACTTTTCTTTTTCGACCCTCTTAGAAGTGTTGAATATAGGACGGTAGAAAAAGTTGCCAGTAATCGGATTAAAACTTATTACAAGACAGGAACCGAGTTTATCATTTTCGTATTTACTTCTGACTGGTTTTTAGGTAGGGATGATTTTGCTCCATTACCAACTACAGTTGATGAAAGTACTTGGTCAATAGGGGCGAAAAAAACGGTCTCGGAGGCAGATGCTTTCTTCGGAAACAAAGCTTGGCGCGGTCGAATCTTAAACAGCCATCCAATGCATAAAAGGGAAGAGATTTTCATAGAACTTTACAGAGATACCCTGCACAAATGGTTTAGATATATTCTTCCTTTGCCCTTTAACCCAAAGGCAAACCAAATCTATCACCTTGTTTTAAGCTCCAATTATGAAGCCGGGGTTAGGGCTACAAGAAACTTTTACTCTGAGATAATGGGTAATCCTAAATATTCACCAGGCATGAATCAAGCGTATGGTGAATTCCGAAAGGCGCACTCAGAAATTCTTAAGGGATTAGATAGGCGTAAAAGGCCTCCACAGTGGCATATCCTACGGAGAACAATTACTGATCACGAGGAGGGCATCTGCGATTGTGAATGTAATGACTTTATGAAAGTCGAAAGTAATCCTGAGAAGAGGCAGTCATTGCTAGACTGGCTTGAAAAGAAAGAATACCTATATAGACTTAATATCGACGATGCTTGGAAGTCTCCCGTACAACAATACAAGTTAAATTGGGCAACTATAAAGGTAAAATTAAGGATTGACCCCCCTTCTGCTTTTGAGCCTCTCTCGTTAAAACATCTCTCTCTGGAGGAGATTAGTCGATGAAAGTGCTAGAGTCAAAACTCATTAAGAAGCGGAAAATTACATCAGGTACTAAAGAATGGGCAGATCATAATATCAATTGTATTAAAGGTTGCTCCAATAATTGTAGATACTGTTACGCCAAAATAATCGCAAAACGTTTTGGCAGGTGCACAGAAGAAACTTGGAAAGATATAGAAATCAGTAGTGATGTTTTACACAAAACCTTTGGAAAACATCATGGGCGTGTGATGTTTCCAAGTTCACACGACATAATCGATACACCTGATGCTAAAGAGGCTTGTTTTACTGTTATAGAGAAATTACTTGAAGCAGGAAATGAGCTGTTAATCACAACCAAACCAAAGCTCTCTATTACCAGAGACATAATAAAGCGATTTTACACTTTCAAATTGCAGACACAGTTTAGATTTACGATTACCTCTTTAGATAACCAACTCCTATCTTTTTGGGAACCAAATGCTCCTTCTTTTGAAGAGCGTCTCAAATCATTAAAATATGCTTATGAAAAAGGATTCAAGACAAGTGTTTCAATAGAACCCTTTCTTGACTATAACCCTAAAGCTTTGGTAAACATTTTGTTACCTTACATTACAGAGTCAATATGGTTAGGACCAATGAACTATATTCCAAAAAACAGTATTCCCAATAAAGATAAGCAGCACTACACAGAAATTCGAAAAAATTACGAAATTGACCACTTGAAAGAGATTTTTGAAGATCTCAAAGGCTTCTCTAGAATTAAGTTTAAAGACAGCATGACCATTAGGCTTGGTGCATCGAGGCATGCTTGAAGTTCAATGAACGAGTAATCCTCATGCTATATCTTTGGTCTACGCGAGGCTTAGCCCCAGAGTAGAAAGGCGCCACCCATCACTACCATAAGTAAGCCAATAGCTATGGCTATCCAGCCG
>CAZABI010000237.1:0-2683 GCA_964483235.1 uncultured Dehalococcoidales bacterium
ATAGAATCGCCATAATAGAACCTCACGACGGGCGCGTTACCGGCTGGATTGACCTGGCCGGGATATTAGACCAGAAATACTATACCACGCCGGTCGACATACTAAACGGAATTGCCTACGACACTAAAACTGACAGGTTGTTTGTTACGGGCAAGCTGTGGCCAGTGCTATTTGAGATTAAAATAGTTGCCGGAGATAACCGATCTATAAACAAAGACAGGCCTTGATTAATCAAGGCCTGTCGGTATCTAATTAATCTGTGCTTATTTTATTTCTTGACCGGCAACATGACTGTGGCCGTGCCCGAAGTCGTGATCTCGCCTTTGCTGTTTTCCAGCCAGATCTCGCAATCCACGAGGTGTGCACCGTCCTTTTCCGATTTCCCCGAGACCTTGCCTTTACATTGCAGCGTATCGCCGTCTTCCGGTCCGATCAGGGTCTTCATGTGTCGCGGGTAATCCATGGCCTTGAACTGGGTATGAATCCTCTTCAGCCAGCCCTCGTCGCCGATCCAGTCCGTTAGCATCTGGATAAGCCACTGCCGTTTGAGCGTGCCGTGAACAATGATCCCGCCTGTCTTCATGAAATTGACGGCAAAATCGTTATCATAATGCAGGGGATTAAAGTCACCGAAGGCGCCCGCCCATTTCACCAGCGTCAGGGTTGTAGCAAGCTTGGTCAGCGAAGGTATGTCCTGGCCTATATTAACATCTTCCCAGTATATCTGCTTCATCTTATTACTCCTCTAATGAATCGAACTCTGACGCTGCCTGGCAACGACATCGCCGTTCTGGTTGATTACAGTCGTCTCGATGGTTGAAATCAGCATTTTGCCGCCTTTCTTCCCCTCTTTTTCCTCCATGCCAACGATTTCACTGGTGAGAATGATAGTATCGCCGGGGCGTATTGGAAGAAAATATTCCGATTCCATACCGGCGTTAATAGCGCGATAATACCCGGCCTTGGCAACCTCTATGGCCATTTCCATGAATAACTCGTTGGAATTGATGAAAGTCTGGTCAGCCGCCCATTTTGCCGGCCAGCCGAAGAAATCGGGTGGGGCAATAACACTACCATACCTCGATCTTGCGGCGTATTCGTCATCCCAGTAAAGGGGATTCCTGTCTCCAGCCGCGTCTGCTATCCTGCGCAAGTCGATGCGTGTCACCTCATAAACCAGCGGCTTACCTTTTCTGCCTATCAGATTTTTCAATGCGTCCGATACCATGCCATCCTCCTGACTATATTACTTTTAGTGATCAAAATGCAGATGTTAATTATATCACTTTCAACCTACCCGCTCAGTCCGTTTTCAGGTCATTTTCCGGGAGACGTTGAATGACACTTCAGGTTGATCAAAACAAGCGCCGATGAAGTATAATGCATGTCACATGTATCGTGGGAGGTTTCACTAAAATGTCCGATGGTTCATTGATCACAGAACAGATGAAGTCCGCCATAGGAATTGAAATAGACTTCGGGCCGCCTTTTGAGGTAGAAAAAGGGGCAATCAGGAACCTGGCTGAAGCAATGAATTACCCTAATCCACTTTTCCTGGATGAGAAATATGCCAGGAGCAAGGGACACAGCAGTGTCGTGGCGCCGCCCATATTTGCATCCTATGATCTCCCCCTGGGCGCGCCGCTAAAGGTGCTGGAATTTCCCTTTAAAATCGCCAGCGGCCTTCACGGAAGCGACGAGTGGGAGTTTATCCGGGACATCCACGCAGGCGATGTGCTTACTTCGAAGGGAAAGATCATCAAGCTGTTTGAAAGGGAAGGAAAACGTGGGAAGATGCTTTTCGTGGTGTCGGAAGTCACCTTCACCAACCAGCGGGGCGAGGTGGCCGCTATTTACCGTCCGACCGAGATATTCATTGCGGGATAAAGGAGTTCATCGAATATGAGTGCACAGTTACGCTTTGAAGATATTAAAATAGGGCAGGAAATTCCGCATCAGGTAAAGGAAACGCTCACCACACGCAGTATCGTCAAATGGGCGGCGGCGGTGAAGGACTTCTACGAGATCCACTACGATAAGGATTTCGCCCGAGCGGTTGGCATGCGCGATATCATTGCTCACGGACCGAATAAGTGCGCCCTGCTGGCAAGACTGATGCTGGAGTGGATTGGAGAACAGGGAATCCTGCACAAGATCTCCTGCACCCATAAGGCCAGCAATTTTCCCGGGGAGACTCTGATATGCAAGGGCAAGATCACCAATAAATATACAAAAGAAGGGCGCAATTACCTGGAATGCGAGGTCTGGGTGGAAAACCAGGATGGGGTTGTAGCTGCACCCGGCCTGGCGCTCGTATCGCTTCCTTAAAGGAGAAAAAAATGCCTGTATTTCACGATGTTTTACTGGAACAGAAAATTAATGTCGCATTGATCACGCTGAACAGGCCTGAGGTCATGAACGCGCTGAACAGGGGCATTATCAGCGGTTTAAAAGAAGCCGCAGATTATATTCACGAAGAAAATGAGATACGGGTCGTGATTATGACCGGCGCCGGAGACAAGTCTTTCTGCGCCGGGCTGGACCTCAAGAAGGAAATGGCCGGTGAAAGTATCATGACCACCTGGAAGGCGCGGAACCTGCACGAGGCCCTTCAGAGATGCCGAGATGTCCTGACCATGTATGAGAAATTGCCCGTGCCGGTAATTGCCGCCGTCAACGGCTA
>CAZABI010000238.1:0-2676 GCA_964483235.1 uncultured Dehalococcoidales bacterium
TTATTATCCCATTCAGGATGCTGCGATTTCCAGTCGCCGGTGCAGAAATTCTTAGTATTACCGACATCGGTAACTGCACACCCGACAAGTAGTTCCTTCCAAGAAGGTAGTTTCTCCACGGGGAATATTTTCTGTTTCATCGTGCCTGAAGTAGTGATTTCTGTTAGTACGGTGCTTTCATAAGCTCTCTTACCGGCGTCGAGATTTGCTTTGGCGCGCGCGCCAAAGCGTTCCTGCAAGGGCTCCGCAAGAGATTCAAGCTTCACTACGCCGGTAGTCTTTATCAAGGCACCTAACATAGTGGTGTTTACGATATTGACTCCCAGCAGTTCCCTGGCTATCGATGCAGCATCCACAACGGCGAGTTTCCAATCTCCGCTGAATTCTTGCTTCAACTCCTCGACGCTTTTGGTACTATTGACTATCAAAGAACCGCCAGGTTTAAGGTTTTCCGCAACATTGATAAGCGTGACCAGCCCCGGGTCAAGGACAACCACGATATCCGGTTTAACAACACCTGAGCGAACTCGTATCGGTGTACTTTGACTAATTCTGTTAAAAGCCAGTACGGGCGCTCCTCGGCGTTCAGGCCCAAAGCTGGGGAAGGCCTGGGCGAATTTACCCTCATGGATGGCCGCAAGCGCAGTCATCTCCGCAGACGTGACAGCACCCTGTCCACCCCTTCCGTGCCATCTGATTTCGATAGTATCCCCTCGTTTCATAATCGTATTCTTAGTTAAGCTAAGGTTCGAAGCGCCCCTGGAGGGACTTGAACCCTCGCACCCGGCTCCGGAGGCCGATGCTCTATCCCCTGAGCTACAGGGGCATGAATGCCTGCATTATCAAGTTGCCAATCCGATACAGCTTATGAAAGCTACATCAAATTCAAGGTTGCTTAGTATATCAATTTTATTAAATATCTGGCAAATCGGTTGGTTAACAGCAGAAACATATTTATTACTTAGCTTCCCATTCGCAACCATCGGCTTTGACAAGAAGTATGGGGATTTCTACGGCCCTCATAAGTTTTTCAGCAATGCTGCCAAAGAACCACCTGGTAAGACCCGACCGGCCGTGCGTGGCCATAATTATCAGATCGATATCATTATTGCCCGCATAATCAATCAGGCTCTCGGCAGGCTTGCCCGTAATAACAACCGGGCGCGCATTGACATCTGCCCTGCTTAATCTTTTTACTATATGTGTGAGGTATTTGTGCGCTTCCTGTTTCGCTTCTGCATCTATCGATTTTAAATCGTCTTCCGAAAAAGCGATTTTACCCCGAGTTGGAATGTCGATCGGCTCAACCACACTGATGAGTTCAACTTCAGTCGAGGAATTACGCGCAATAGCTTTGATATGCGGTATTACACATTCCGCAATCTGCGATCCGTCCAGCGGTACCAATATTCTCTTATACATATGCCACCCCTAAAATATTATATTGATTACTTAACCGGAGATCTGCGATAAGCCGCCTTGTAAATCTCTGCAACAATCAGCAGCGAAGCAGCCGAGGTTAAAGCGATCACCCAATCTTGCCAGTCTAATGGATAGGTATTGAACGGCCCCTGCAACACCGGCACATATATTAACAGGCAGAGCAGGCCACATTCCCATACTACCGCAACCAGCAACCATTTATTAGCTTTCACGCCAAGGTTAAACACCGACCGTTCAAGGGAGCGGCAGCAAAATGCATTGAAAAACTGAATCAATATAAGGGTGACAAAGCAGAGGCATTGTGCCTCCACCATGGGCTTACCCGCATTCAGCGCCCAGATAAATACACCTAAAGACGCTATGCACGTCCAAATGCCCGCAAGTACCATGTAATTGAGGACTGGGCCAGTAAATATATTCTGATTTCGAGACCGCGGTTTATTTTTCATTATTTCCCTGGAGTGTGGATCAACTGACAGAGCCAGCGCAGGCAGGCCGTCTGTTGCCAGATTGACGTAAAGGATCTGGATGGCAATGAGCGGAATTACACCAGCCGGGATTCCGATGATCGGCCCGAAGAGAATGGCAACAGCCATTAACAATATCTCACCAATGTTACAGGACAACAGGTAAACCAGATATTTCTTGATATTACTAAAAATTGCCCGCCCTTCCTCAACTGCTGCAACGATAGAGGAAAAGTTGTCATCCGTTAATATCATCTCGGCCGATTCTTTAGTAACGTCCGTCCCCTTAATTCCCATTGCCACACCTATGTCAGCTTTTTTCAAAGCTGGTGCGTCATTTATCCCATCACCCGTCATGGCTACCACGTGACCCTTCTTGGTAAGCGCTTCAACCACGCGCAACTTGTGTTCCGGAGAAACACGTGCATAAACTTCAATATTTTCGACTTGCTTCTCCAAATCATCTTGATGCATAGCATTAAGATCGTTACCAGTAACGGTCAGGCCATTTTTCAGAATGCCCAACTCACGGGCGATAGAAACCGCTGTAATTTTATGATCCCCGGTTATCATCACTGTTTTAATACCTGCATCGACACAGGTTTGTATGGAATCCTTGACTTCAGGCCGCGGAGGGTCGATCATACCTCCCAGTCCAAGCAGTACCATTCCCTTGTTTACTGATTCGTCAATTGTATAATCATCCGGCAACCGCTTGTAAGATGTACCGAGTACTCGCAGGGCCTTCTCGGCCATCTCGTATATA
>CAZABI010000239.1:0-2675 GCA_964483235.1 uncultured Dehalococcoidales bacterium
CATGCAGCAGGCGGTGGCGCAGCAGCGTACCGCACGGGGAGAGCAGGTCATATCCTCCATTTCGCTGAAGGTGAAAGACGTAAACAACAGCGAGTACATTAAGCAGCAACTCACAGAGCTCCTGCGCACGCGGCACCGCCTGATCGCCTCGGCGGCTAATGACTTTACGGTCACCTCGATGCAGGAAGTGGCTGAAACTGTATCCGAGACAATGGCTACCACCACGATGTTGCTGGGCGCCATAGCCGCTATTTCCCTGCTGGTCGGCGGTATAGGCGTAATGAATATCATGCTGGTTTCAGTGCTGGAGAGGACCAGGGAGATCGGCATCCGCAAAGCGCTGGGGGCTCAGGATACCGATATCTGGATCCAATTCCTGATTGAGTCGGCATTTCTTTCACTGGCCGGCGGCCTTATCGGTGTTACTCTCGGCTGGGGGTCAGCCTACCTCGTATCAAATGTGTGGTCAATGCATACGCTGGTCAGCATGGATATAGTCATCCTGGCAGTCTCTGTTTCAGTTGGGATCGGCCTGTTCTTCGGTTTCTACCCCGCCTGGCAGGCATCAAGGCTTAACCCCATCGAAGCACTGAGACATGATTAGTGGAGCACAGATTCAATTAAGTTTGTGCGGGTCAACTAATGCAGGGCGTTTGCCTTCATTGGCTGAGTTGAGTTCCGGTGAATAAGGATTCTGCCTGGAGGCAGCAATTTCCCGCGTGTAATCATCGAGCAGCTTCTCGAACGCTTCAATGATTTTTTGCCTGGAGGCATTGCGGCTTTCCTGCCTTTCGGCGTCAGTTATCCTGATAGTGACAGGTTCCGGGCGCAGCACAGTGGTATTAACCGGAGGCAGAACAGGCCGGGGCGGAGGTGGTATTGCATAAACCGGAGGCGGAATAAAATAGACCGGCGGAGGCGCAGGATTGTATTGCGGGATAATGGGTTGGATTGGCGGCAGCGCCTGTGAAACCGGATAAAACGGGACAGGTTTATTTACCGGACCGCGTAACAGAAGATACAGACCATAGAGGCAAAGTCCTGCCAGCAGCAGCGTTCCCGGGATCAGTACCAGCGGCATGGTATAGTCCGGTTCCCAGGTTACCGTGATATTCTGCGGCCTGTCCATGAGCACAGTGCCGCGGCTGTTGACGGCGTTAAACGTTCCTTTGAAGAAACCAAGGACACCGGTCATAGGAACCTGGGCCACGGAGAGATTCCATTCAGCCCGGGCGCCGGACTTGTACCAGGCGCTTTCCTTCTGCTCTCCATAAGGCGATATAAACGATAGCCGGTAATAAGTGTCGTAATTAGCAGTATAAACCCCGGGAGCATTGATACTCCGGTTTAAATTTTCACCCGTTGCCTGTCCACCGGCAGGCAACGTCCAGGAAGAAAACCGGTATTGTGTATCGGGATCGCCATCATTTTGTACGGTACCCGGTGCGGTCGTCCTCAGCATATAGCCCTCACGATACCAGCCGGAACCGGCGATCTGCCCAAGGTTGGACGGCAGGCTTTTCATTTCCACGTAGTATTCGGCATAGAAATCGAACCGGGCGTCGGGCGAGTACCCGGTCACCATTATGCTTGAATTTTCAGCTTTATACCGGGTACCTCCCTCAGCCGGGTCCTGAATAACAGGTTCTACTCTGATAGTCTGGCTGGTGTCGAGATCGAAGCTCCGCTGTATGGCTTGTCCTCCCTGCAGCGAGGTTATTTGCACTCCGTTAATAAGTATCGCTGTTTCACCGGCTTTCAGCCCGGTACCGATGGTTATAGTCGATTGGTAGCTGCCTTTCTCCACGGTAATCGCGAAGCTTCTCTGTGTGGAAACCGGGGTTGCAGAGCTATCGGTAAGCCTGATGGTGAAGCTGCTCGTCCCCGCGGTTCCCCGCGCCGGAACGCCTGAAATAGTACCTGTGGTTGAATCTATAGTTAGCCCTGAAGGCAGCGCGCCGCTAACAACAGACCATGTATATGGCGCAGTGCCGCCGCTCACGTTCATGGCAGCAATATAGCTGGTGTTTTCCTCCGCACCCGGCAGACTGATGGTACTGAATATCAGTGGGGGCGACGCTACGGTGATATAGAAAACCTGCTGAGTAGAGGTTGAGGCACTGTCGGTTACCCTGACCTGGAAGCTGAAAGTGCCCTGTGTATTGGGAGTGCCTGATATAACTCCCGTATCCGGGATAAGATTCAGCCACGGCGGCAGGGCGCCGCCGGTTAAAGCCCAGGTATAGGGTGGAGCACCTCCGCTTGCCGTTAACACTGCATAGTAGTTGGTGTTGACCTGAGCAGCGGGCAGCGTAGCCGTCAATACCAGCGGCTCTGCGTGGACCGGGGCCGGCAGGAAGAAGACGGCGCTGAGTGAGATTAACAGGCAGGCCAGCAGCAGGCTGCATGACTTACCCGTAATACCAGTCATGCGGCTGCGTTTCTCTGCCCGCGCCGTTTTCAACCCGGCAATTATCGATTTAATCTTCATTTTCATGGTCTCTATATATTCATTGTAGTAGTAAAATGTTAGGGAATTATTATGATGAAATGAAGACGAGAGCGCTGGTTTACGACACAGCTTGAAATCTACCCCCTCAATACCGGACAATAGAACATCCTTTCAGACCCAGCGGAGGTTAGACTGATGGCCGAAGACCGGAACAAACAAACCA
>CAZABI010000240.1:0-2668 GCA_964483235.1 uncultured Dehalococcoidales bacterium
TGGCTGAGCGCGGTATAAAACAGCTTTTTGAAGCGCAGAAAGCAGTGCTGACCGAGCTGAAGTAAAACAAAAATGTCATTGCGATCGAAGTGAAGCAATCTCCCTTTGATCAGGGGATTGCTTCGTCGCTGTGCTCCTCGCAATGACGCGTTTCAGATTAATTCTTACGGACGGACCTGCCCGTTGCCGGTGATACACCATTTGTAGCTGGTAATTTCCCTCAGCGCCATGGGGCCGCGGGCGTGGAACTTCTGTGTGCTGATGCCGATCTCGGCGCCAGGCCGAACTGGGCTCCGTCTGTGAAGCGAGTGGAAGCATTGGCGTAAACACAGGCGGCGTCTACCTCATTGAGGAAGCGGCCGATCACGTTTTTATCTTCAGCTATAACGGCCTCGGAATGCCCTGAACCATAGCGGTCGATGTGTTCCAGGGCCTCATCCAGCGAGTCCACAATTTTAATAGCGCCTATAAGCGCCAGGAATTCTTTGCCCCAGTCGTCATCAGCGGCGGCTTTCAGCTTAAGTCCGGAATCCGGGTTGAGTATATCCAGGGCTCTTCTATCGCAGCGTATCTCCACCCCGGCTTTAGCCCATTCCTGCGCGACCATGGGCAGATAATCCCCGGCCACGTTTCTATGTACCAGCAGGCAGTCCAGGGCGTTGCACACGGTAGGCCGCTGAACCTTGGCGTTGTAGGCAATGGCGGTTGCCTTGTTAAGGTCGGCCGATTTATCCACGTACTGGTGGCAGACGCCGATGCCTCCGGCCACCACTGCCATAGCAGCGTTATCGCGCACGAAGCGGATGAGGTTCTCGCCGCCGCGTGGAATGACCAGGTCGATAGTGTCCTTCATTTTGAGCATATGGTCAACCAGTCCTCGGTCGGTGGATTCGATGAATTGGACAGCGCCCACCGGAATGCCGGCTTTGTAAGCGGCCTCCTGCACCGTGTTAGCCAGCGCCAGGTTGGAGCGGTAGGCCTCCTTACCCCCACGCAGGATGACAGCGTTGCCGGCCTTAAGGCAGAGCACCGAGATATCCACTGTCACGTTGGGGCGGCTCTCGTAGATAGCGCCGATGACGCCCAGCGGTACACGCCTCTTGCTGAGGCGCAGGCCGTTGGGAAGCGTTCGCTCCTCGATGACCTCGCCGACCGGGTCGGGCAGGTTGGCAACGGTTTTCACATCTTCCGATATGCCCTTGAGGCGGCTGGAATTTAACATCAGGCGGTCGAGCATGGCCGCGCTCATGCCCGAGGCCTCGGCCTCCTTATAGTCCTTTTCATTGTTTCGGAGGATCTGGTCTTCTTTTTCAAGCAGCGCCTGTGCGATGGCCAGCATAGCCTCGTTCTTGATTTTGGTCGGTGTGAAGGCCAGCTTTTTAGCAGCGGCCTTGGCCTGCCTGCCCTTATCCTGTAACTCGTTGATTGATGCCTGCATGATTTACCCCCTGGACTAAACTGATTTAAATGAGCACCAGGTTATTGCGGTGCACAGCCTCATCGCCGTACTCGTAACCCAGCGCTTCTGTGATTTCGCCTGATCGAAGGCCTTTGATCTGGAGCAGGTCGGCTGAGCCGTAGTTGGCCACACCGCTGGCGATGCGATTGCCGTCGGGATCGTAAATATCCACCGCGTCGCCGCGGTTAAAGCTGCCCTCCACGTCGGCGATGCCGGCAGGCAGCAGGCTGCGTTTCTTATTAAGCAGTGCCAGGGCAGCGCCCTTGTCCACGGTCAGCTTACCGGTGGAGCTGAGGCCGCTGAGCAGCCAGCGCTGGCGGCTTTCAATCTTGGTTTCGCGGGGCAGGAAGATGGTGCCTGTGCTTTTACCGGAGGCCGCTTTTATAATGACGTCGGATTCCTGGCCGTGGGCGATGATGACGGCCACGCCTGACGAGGTGGCCAGCCTGGCGGCCTCAAGCTTGGTGACCATGCCGCCCGTACCGTGTAAGCTACCCGCTCCACCCGCCATCTGCTCAATACCATCGTCGATCTTCTCCACTATTTTAATCATCCTGGCGTTAACGTCCGACTGCGGATTGCTGGTGTACAGGCCTTTTACGTCGGAGAGCAATATCAGCAGGTCGGCGTCCACCAGGTTGGAGACCATGGCGGAGAGGTTGTCGTTATCGCCGAAGCGCAGCTCACCCAGTTCGTCCGTGCAGACCACGTCATTTTCATTGACGATGCAGATCACGCCCAGGTCGATGAGCGCCAGCAGGGTGTTGCGCGCGTTAAGGTAAAGGGCGCGGTCGGAGAGGTCGGTCCTGGTCAGCAGCGCCTGGGCCACAGTGATGCCCTGCGCCGAGAACAGTTCGTCATAGATATGCATGAGACGGTTCTGGCCGACCGAGGCCATGACCTGCTTGAAGGGTATGTCCCGGCGCTTGTTCCTGATGCCCAGCTTCTCGCGGCCGGCTGCCACGGCCCCCGAGGATACCAGGATGACCTCGTGGCCTTTTCCGTGCAGTTCCGACACCTGGCGGACGATATCGGACATGACTTTCATGTCCAGCGTGCTGCCGCCGCCGGTGATCAGGTTGGTGCCCAGCTTGATGACCAGCCGTTTGTATTTCATGGCGCTAAATTATATCACTTCTTTACAATCAAATTGGGCATGGCTATAATCTTAGCTTGTGTTTGCCATCAACCAGGACCTGATGGGAATCC
>CAZABI010000241.1:0-2666 GCA_964483235.1 uncultured Dehalococcoidales bacterium
AGCAGGATAGTAAAATAGGTGTGATTTCGGATACCCATGTACGTTCGTTTGAAGAATTGCCGGAGGCTCTGGTGAAAGCGCTGGCTAAATGCGACCTGATCATACATGCGGGCGATATAATCAACATGAAGGTTATCCGTGGATTGGAAGATCTGGCGCCTGTAATTGCCGTACACGGCAACATGGACCAGCCTGAGGTGTGGTCGGCCCTGCCGGACAGGAGGATAATTGAAGCGGCCGGCAGGAAAATCGGTGTTGTCCATGGTTCAGGCGGTCCTGAGGAAGTCTGGAAGCGGGTGAAAACCCTCTTCAGTGACGTGGATATCATCATATTCGGCCATACCCATGAACCAATGAATAAAACGGTCGATGGCGTGCTGCTGTTCAATCCCGGCAGGGCCAGCCAGTCTTACGGGATTATAGAGATAGGAGAAGCAATGAAAGGCTGGATCAGGCGTAACTATTATTGAAGGAGCAATATGACTGAAAGCTGGGAAGAATTTGAAATCCTCGACCATCCCTCACTGCTGAACTTCATCTTCTATCCTCGCCGGGAGCTCTTCCCGGCAACTGATTCGGAAAGAGTTAAGAGCATTGCACTACCTGTAGAAGAGGGTATATCCATATCCTGCCACTTTTTTATCGGAAACAAGTCCGATCCAAACATACTTTTCTTTCACGGCAACGGCGAGGTGGCTGCCGAGTACCTGGATATCGGGGAGGCCTTGAATGGTATCGGAGTCAACCTGTTTGTAGCTGACTACCGCGGTTACGGCGGCAGTGGCGGTAAGCCCACCATCAGCCGCATGATAAAAGATGCGCACTCCATATTCAGGGGCTTTAAGCTAAAGCTGGAAGAAAACGGTTTTACCGGCAGCCGCTTTATCATGGGCCGCTCGCTGGGCAGTGCCTCCGCCATCGAGCTGGCCTCAAGCTACCCGGGTGACATCAAGGGCATTATCATCGAGAGCGGGTTCTGCGATGTAAGCGACCTGCTGTCACGCATTGGTATTAGCTTAAAGATGCCCGGAGGTGAGAAGTATTTCTCACCCGGGTTTGACCGGGTTAGGAAAATCAAACTGCCTGCCCTGATAATTCATGGAGAATGGGACTCCATAGTGCCGCTGACCGAGGGCGAAAAAATCTACAATAATATCGGCTCAGTTGATAAAAAGATGCTGGTGATCGATGGTGCGGACCATAATACCATTTTCATGGTGGGGATGGAGCAATACCTGGCAGCGCTGGACGATTTCATTAAAAAGAACAAATAAAAAGATCCCCCTCCAGGTTCTGGAGGGGGCTCTGTAAATCGGGACTATTTCTCCTCGGTTTCCGCGCCTTCCTCTGCCTTCTCCTCTCCGACCGCTTCCATTTCCGCGGCCTCAGCGGCGGCTACCGGGACTTCTTCAACAGGCTTGCGGGCCTCGACGACTTTAATGACCATCTGCTCGGGATCCGAGAGCACTGTGATCTTATCGCTGACCTTGATATCACTGACGTGGATAGCCTGCTCGGGTTCGGCCAGTGAGACCACGCTCACTTCGATATTATGGGGAAGATCATCCGGCAGCGCCTCAATTTGTAGCGCCGTGATCATATGCATAAGGGTAACATTCTTGTACTTGAGCGCAGGCGCATCGCCGACAAATACCAGGGGCACATCTGCCTTAAGCTTCTCGGTCATAGAGACCTGGTAGAAGTCAACATGGATGGGCGTGCCCGTCATGGGATTGCGCTGCACGTGTCGGATGAGCACCTTGCCAGGTGAGGCGGAATCGCCAATTTTCAGGGAAATCAGGTCGGTGCCTCCGGCCCTGGCCAGTACATAGCCGAGCTTGCGCTCATCTACCTGTATGGCAGTCGATTCCGGGCTATGGCCGTAAATATTGCAGGGCACCAGCCCTCCCCGGCGCAGAAAGCGCACCTTCTTGCCGATTATCTCGCGTTTTTTAACTTCAAGCTCAAGTTGCCTCATAGCATTTCTCCAATTAGCAATAATAAAAGGTAAAGGTTACCCTGTTTTATTTTCAAAGTCAAATTGTCTCATATTCGTCAGGGTCTTAGCCCTGGCCCGGCAGTCCGGGTGCCTGCTCTGCAGGCCACACAGGTTGCAGTTGCCGTGTCGGCAGTCAGGCGTCATGTCAGCAGTCATGATCCTGTGCTGCTCGGCTTTGAGAAATCCCGGGCTGGTCCCGGAGCCTATGTGCTGCCAGGGCAGGCGCTCTTCGATATCCCGTTCACGGTGGGCATAGAAAGATGGGTCTATGCCGCATTCGTTGAAAGCCTGCTGCCACTTATTGAAGTCGAAAAACTCACTCCAGGTATCCAGCCGGCAACCTTTCTTCCAGGCGGTATAAATCACCTGCCCCAGCCTGCGGTCACCGCGGGAGAGCGCAGCTTCCAGCAGGCTGACCCTGGTGTCATGCCAGGATAGCTGGGCTCCGCTGCGACGCAGGTTCTCCTGTAATAGAATATGTTTTTCAGTGAGTTTCTCTTCACGGTCCTGGGCCGACCACTGGCAGGGAGTATGAGGCTTGGGAACAAAAGAGGAGACCGTTAGCCTGACCCTCGGCGGCCGTCCTCTGACTCTCTTCCCCATCTTGCAGACCGCCCCGGCCAGGTCAGCGATGGCTTTAACATCGTCCAACGTCTCGGTGGGCAGC
>CAZABI010000242.1:0-2654 GCA_964483235.1 uncultured Dehalococcoidales bacterium
TAGGTCTGCTGCAGGGCCATCTCGTACTGGTTGACCAGGGTGCCGATCAGTTTAAAGATGGCCTCGAGCTGTTTCTTATTCTCCTTGATAACGGCCAGGCCCGCCATAGCCCGGTTGGTGCGCCGCTGGTCTTCCTCGTTGTGGGGCACGGTAATATTCCTGAGTAATATCTCCTCGGTCCCCTTCTTAATGAACTTCATCGATTCCTTGTCGGGGTGTTTATTGATCTCGGCTGCCAGGTCGAGTTTGTCGTCCTGCAGGTAAAGCGATGCAATGCGGTTGCCCTCGGGCTCATATTTAACGCTATTGAGCTCATCCGGGCTGGCCTTGCCCAGTTTTTCAGCTTTTTCCATGGCGATCTGCCAGGCGCTTTTCATTTCTCCCATTTCAATTCCTCCGTGCGGTTAATTCTGATAAAGGATAACATTGTGCCCAGTGCTCCCGGTGATCTGTTTTAAGACGCTGGAACCTCTCTTGATACGCAGGTGAAAGCAAATCTTCGGTGGTCATGATGACGGCGTCCTCGCCGTTGTCGGAGTAATAACGCTGGCGCGTGCCCACCTTTAAGAGGCCGAATTTTTCATAAAGGGCCTGTGCCGTGGTGTTCGATACGCGGACTTCCAGTGTGACAGCCCTTGCCTTCAGTTGAATGGACAACTCTATGAGGTTGATGAGTAACCACTCGCCGAAACCCTGCCGCTGGTGCGAGTGTCTTACGGCAATGGTTACGATGTGCGCTTCGTCGACCATCATCCAGATGCCGGCTATGCCTACCAGGTATTCTTCAGGCGGTGGCTCCGGGCCGAAGAAGCGGTCATGGTCGAAAAGGTGCTTGACATATGAGAAAATTTCCCTGAGCCCGATGTTTTTTTGTCCGTTGTTTCCGGGTTGAGCTGAGGCGTTGGCCCGATATGCGACGATGTAGTGCGCCAGCCTGTTACGCAGTTCATGGTGCAAAGAACTGTGATTGGGATGCGGCCATTGTGTCGGGAAGGCGTCCAGGTCAATTTCGAGTGCCTGGGGTATATCGTCATCCTTCATGCGGCGTATGAAAAAATAGCTGTCCTGCTCCATAATCCGTCTTGCCAAATTTATATAGAAAATTTTAGCATATTTATAGTTAATCCGTATTTATATTGCTATACTCCTGTAATTCCGGGGCTTGCTTGTATATACTATATGAAGCAGCAGTAAGAGGGTGAAGTTATGAAGTCAAGAAAGGTCGTAGCGGAAATATCGGTTGTCCCTCTCGGGACGGGCAGCGCCAGCGTGAGCGACTACGTGGCAAGCTGCCTGGATGTAGCGGCGGCCAGTAAAAAAGTGAAGTATTGCCTGACGTCAATGGGAACTATCATTGAAGGTACGCTGGATGAAGTGCTGGAGATTACGCGTATGATGCACGAGGTGCCGTTTAAAAAAGGAGCGGTACGCGTTGTTACAACGCTTAAGATCGATGACCGGGCCGATAAAAAACTGACCATTCGGGGTAAGCTTGGCTCGGTCAGGAAGAAACGGCCGCAAGTGAGGTTATGAAAGGCAAGCCAGACCTGAGTGTCCAGATCGGGCCGGGACTTAAGCTGAAGAACCCGGTTATCACGGCGTCAGGCACCTTCGGCTGGGGCGACGACCTGGATGACTTTATCGATGTAAATAAGCTTGGCGCCATTATTTGTAAAGGCACGACTTTAAAACCACGCAGCGGCAATGCTCAGCCACGCATCATCGAGGTAACAGGCGGTATCCTCAACTCGGTAGGGCTGGAAAATATCGGGGTGGACGCCGTTATAAAAAGGAAAGCGCCTGTCTGGGCCGGATGGAAGGTGCCGGTGATCGTCAATATCGCCGGTGAAGCAGTAGAAGATTACGCGAAACTGGCTGCCAGGCTGGACGGTGTGCCAGGTGTCAGTGGTATTGAGGTCAATATAAGCTGTCCCAACGTGAAAAGCGGCGGCATACAGTTTGGAACCGATTTCCGTGTGGCAGCGCAGGTGACGAAGTCTGTCAGGAAGGCGACGTCACTTCCCCTGATTGTGAAGCTAAGCCCCAACGTGACTGATATAGTTGTGATTGCACGGGCGGTGGAAGAGGCCGGGGCTGATTCCCTATCACTGATAAATACCCTTACCGGCATGGCAGTTGACATAAAGTCGCGCAGGCCGAAGTTAGGCAATATAACAGGCGGGCTATCCGGGCCGGCCATTAAGCCCGTTGCGCTACAAATGGTTTACAAAGTGGCAGGAGCTGTTAAGGTGCCTGTGATAGGTATCGGCGGTATTACCAATGCTGACGACGCTCTCGAGTTTATCCTGGCCGGCGCAACGGCGGTGGAAGTGGGGACGGCCACCATGGTCAATCCGCGGGCTGCAATAGAAATTATCAGTGGTATCCGGAAATACCTGACCGCGAACGGCGAAAAATCGATTCCGGCCATCCGCGGCCAGGCAAGGTTATAGCTTTGTAGGAACGGGGCTTTAGCCCTTTCCAGCTTTTAGGCGAGGCTAAAGTCCTCGCCCCTACACGTCACTCCTTTTTCAACACGTAATTAGGAGCGAAACGAAGCAATCTCCTTGCGATTGATGAGATTGCTTCGTCGCTGCGCTCCTCGCTATGACATGTGTTGGTGTTATTACGGAGTGGTCAGCGCGCGGGCGATG
>CAZABI010000243.1:0-2643 GCA_964483235.1 uncultured Dehalococcoidales bacterium
GGCCACGTCGCGCTGTATCTTCTTTTTCTTCCAGTAAACCTTGCCCGACGGTGTATGGCCGGCGCGCTTGTCCAGCATCTCACCGATAACCAGGTCCAGGTCAAACTCGTCGCCGTCTTCCAGGTTCTTGGACTTGTAAAGCAGTTCGGCCGGCAGTAGCTCGAATTGCCGCTTGATATCGCGAAGCAGCGATTTGCGGCTTTCCAGCGTCTTCTCGAAGAAGTAGCTGCTGCCCTCGCCAAGCACCTTCTCGCGGATGCAGCACCACCCCGGTACATAGCGGCGTGCGCGGAAATCCCATTCGTCATATTGAAACAGCTTCTCATCCTCATCCGGCACGACGGGCGCGGCGTCCGCGGGGGTAAAACGATCGACCTGCTGGTACTTGTCCTGTGAGAACTGGTAGATATGCATGCCGCGCGGCAGGTCGGCCGCAGACATGCCGGTGGAGGAAAGGAACTGTGCCTGCTTGATGTCGCTGATGCCCACGGTTTTATCGGCCAGCTTTTGCATTTCCTCGGCTGTCATGGGCATGGTGGAGGACTTGCCCTGGTTGGGCCTGAACTCGGTGTTCAGCTTGATGCGGTCGGTCTGGAAGTTGCCCATGTATTCGGCAGCTTCGAGGTCCGAGATATTGGGTTCGCCTGCCTGGCTGGAATAGCCGCCGGCCGCCGAAGTATACAGGTGGCGCGGTATTTGCCTGGCGATGTTGTAAATGCGGATGGCCGCCTCGGCGGAGTCCTCCACGGTGGCGGAGGGTGAGCATAGCCGGTCCAATATATCTTTTGCCGCGTCCAGCGGCTCGTACAGCTCATCCACTATGGCCATGACCACCGCGTTAATCTCCAGGCCTTCCAGCAGCTCGCAGAAGGCCCGGCGCAGCGTCATGCCGGGCAGTTGCGCCAGCGCCAGCAGCAGGTCTTCCTGCATGCTCACGTAGCTGCGTTTCACGCCCGGGTAGTAGTGCTTGACCAGGTAGTTGACGCGCACATTCTCCACGGCCACAAAAGCCTGCGCCGCCAGCAAACGGTCCTCGAACAGCGAGAAGAACCGCTCCAGGGAGTTACCGGACACCGCTTCGTTTCCTTGCATCTGTGTGCGGAGGTTCTCGAACAGGTTGGAAGGCCTGTCGAAATCGAAGTCGAAGGAACCGAACTCGACATGGCCGATCTGCCGGGTGACGGCCGACTTGTACCAGCCGAAGTTCTCTTCGTAGGTAGGGTACTCCATGAATGCGGCGGGAACGGCGATATCGACATGCCCGCCCGGAGTTTCACCTCCGGCCAGCTTTTTCCACCAGGCATGGCGCAGGGAAGCCGGCTCAAGGTCGCCGGTGGAGATCGCCACCTCCCTGCCGGTCAGTGCCTGTGAGTAAAGCTGGAGCACGGGCTCAATAGAGGCGAATTCAATGCCGAAGTATTTATCGCCGGTGTCGGGGGCAGCCGGCTGCCGGGTGCTGTTGAGCGCCTCGCTCATGGCTTAATCATCCTGCGGTCACTCGAAGATGGCAGTGACCACTTCCTTGAGTGACTTTTGAATTTCCAGGTCATCGGTGATCGACCATACGGCGGCGACCTCGCAGGCGCGCCGGGCCGGTATGCCCTCCTTGATCAGGCGGGCCGCATAGATGAGCAGGCGCGTGCTGATGACCTCGGAGAGGTCCTGCTCCTTGAGGTTGCGTATCTTCTCGCCGAGGAGTGACAGCCTCTCGGCGATATCTTTACTTACACCGGCCTCATGCTCGATGATACGGCTCTCGATCTCACGGGGCGGGTGGGTGAACTCGATGGCGATGAACCGCTGGCGGGTGCTGTGCTTGAGGTTCTTGAGCAGGCTCTGGTAACCCGGGTTGTACGATATGACCAGCATGAAGCTATCGCTGGATTCGAGCATCTCGCCCTTTTTCTCAATATAAAGGGAGCGGCGGTGGTCGGCCAGCGGGTGGATGAGCACGATGGTGTCCTTGCGTGCTTCCACGACCTCGTCCAGGTAGCAGATGCCGCCGCTTTTCACGGCGCGGGTGAGAGGTCCGTCCACCCAGCGGGTGCTGTCGCCTTCCAGCAGGTATTTGCCTACCAGGTCGCTGGCTGTAAGGTCCTCGTGGCAGGCGATGGTGATGAGCGGTATGCCGTGGTGGTCATCCCGGCCGTGCTGCGGGTGCAGCTTCTTGCTCATGGCGTAAGTCATATATTCCAGAAAGCGGGTCTTGCCGCAGCCGGTGGGGCCCTTGAGCAGCACGGGGATGCGCTCGGCGTAGGCGGCCTCGAAGAGGGCTATCTCGTCCTTGAGCGGCAGGTAAAACGGCTCCTCGGTGATATAGTATTCCTCGATGAGATGAGATTTATAATCGTGCTTCTTGGCTTTGGACGGCATGCTGGTCACTCCAGAAAATTCATTTAATCTCCAGAGCTTAATTTTATGACTTGCGGGCGGAGTTGGCAATTCAGTGCATAGCTGACGTTTACCGGCAGGACTAAAATTACGCCAATCGGCGCAGACGGATTTGCCTATAAGGGGCGTTGGCGTGGTGGCGGGGGCGGCACAATGGAGCGCTCGATGTTAGGATTGGGATTAATCTCGTGGTGCTGCTTAATCCTGACCGGCCTGACGATGCCGGCCGGGTTGCCGCCGCATGCGGCAGGG
>CAZABI010000244.1:0-2630 GCA_964483235.1 uncultured Dehalococcoidales bacterium
CTGTGAAGAAGATGTTGCATCTATATAGACTGTACCCTTATCTGTTGTTTCGAAGGCGTTAAGGGAGTGTTTGATTACCCCTTCCGGCAGGTTGTCTGGTTTCAAAACAACAGCAACGATGGCCGCTCTAAACCCGGCTGTTTCGGCATTGTTATGTAACATCTCGGCGAAATCACCGCAGGTGAATGCCCCCTGCACGTAGTGTTGTTTATCAGTGTTATCTTGCATTAGGAACGTCTTCAATTCCGCCCAGGCCGGGTTGCGCGCTACAGGATTGTTTTTCATCGTTATCCAATGACCGTCTGCACCCACCATCACAGCGCCTTTATACCATACATGGCCATCATCGGCAGATGGGGTTTCATGATGTTCATCCACCTGTGAGGGCGGGCTGACTGGAGCGCTGGCAGGTTGCACAACTGGTATGACATTGATTATTATCGCGCTTACGATTGTCCCCTGTCTGTTGGTCGCGGTAAGGTTATAAGCTGTGATATGGGCCGGTTTCACCTCGATTCTGCCTGCGGCAGGTACCGGACCGACGCCGTTATCTATGGTTACGGATTCGGCGCCTTCCACCTCCCAACTCAGCCATACAGTGTTGCCGCCGATTATTCTGGTGGTATCAGCCTCATAGTTTATAATGGCCGGTCGTGTTCCAGCGCAACCCGATAACAAAGTTGCGCTAAGAATAAATAATACAAATAGCCTTTTCATTCGTGTATCAGCCAAACAAGTTGGTGTAGGGACATTTAGGCCTGTCCGTTCCTACGGTCGCAGCTAAAGCTACGCCCCTGCATCCTGATTTTTTCATATGTTTTAGTCTAACTTAGATAATAAAGTATAACTTTACTTAGTGCTGAGGAGCAAAACATGAATGCTGCCGTTATGAGGCCATTACCGGCAGCTCGATAATGAAGGTGGCACCCTTCCCGAGGACACTTTCGGCATAAATATTGCCGTTATGTTCTTTAACAATGGCATAACTGATGCTCAGTCCCAGTCCCGTACCGCGGCCCACATCCTTGGTAGTAAAAAACGGGTCGAATATATGCGGGAGATTTTCCTCAGATATACCCGGCCCGTCATCCGAGAGCTTGATGATTACGCGGTTGTTTATCCGGTCGCTGGATATTTTCAGTTTACCTCTTCTATGCGATTCGAACATGAAATGTTCGGCATTTAAAACAATATTAATTATGACCTGTTGCATTTGAGAAATGTCCACCATTAGTTCCGTCAAGTTCCCGGCAAGATTGGTCTCCACAACTATATTCGCCTTTTTCATATGGGTGCGGCGTAATTGCAGTACGCTCTCAATAATTGAATTAATATCGGCAGCTCGCTTTTCAGCCTGGTGCCCTCTGGCGAAAGTCAGGAAGTCCCTTACGATTCCTGCCGCACGGTTGGCTTCCTGGTAAATAGTCCTGGCATCTTCGCGGCAGTTTTCCAGCAGGTTGGTATTATCAGCCAGCAGCAATGAAAGCCCGAGCACCCCCGTGAGAGGGTTGTTAATCTCATGGGCTAACCCGGCTGCCATTTCACCGAGCGAGGACAACCTGTCAGCCCTGATCAGCTGTTCTGTCATTTTTTTACTTTCGGTAATGTCGGAAAGCATCACTGTATACCTGTCTTTTCTTGGGCTGAAGCAGTTCACCCTCAGGTACTTGTTTAACGACATCGAATATAATTCATCAAACCTTGCGGTCTTGCTTTCTGCGATCAGGTTTCGCCATATGTCGGCGCTCAGCAACCGTATGGCAGGAAAGACCTCCCATAGTGTTTTCCCGATCACATCATCGGCTTTCACCCCGGTTATCCGCTCGAAAGCAGGATTTACCTCCAGGAAACAAGCGTCAACGGGAATATCATTTTCATTGGTTACCATCTCAAATACGGCGAAGCCGTCCAGCATGCTATCGAAAATAAGGCGGTATTGCTCCTCACGCTCCCTGAGGGCGCTCTCCGCTTTTTGCCTCTCGGTGATATCGCGCGTAACCACCTGGAAGTTACGGACTTCGCCATTTTCACCCGCAATAGCGCGATAGGTATGTTCAAGCCATCTTATCCCTGTACCGGTATCAACCGGTAAAATGTTGTAAACGGTTTTAGATGGATCAGCTACCAGTTCCTCAATACTGGCAGTGAAGGCAGCGTATTCACTTTCCGGCAGCAACGAGATAAAGCTCTGCCCTATGATCTGATCGCTGCTCCTGTCGAAAAACCTGCCGAATGCCGTGTTGATGAAAGTGATAGTTCCATCGGGAGTAAAACGGCAGATCATTTCAGCCCGGTCATCAACGATGGACTTAAACCTGGCCTCGCTTAACTTAAGCTCTTCCTCCATCCGCTTTTGAGCAGTGATATCGCGCCCGATCAGCAGGCAATATTCCTTGCCGTGGTAAACCAGGTAGTTGGACGTCAATTCCAGGGGGATTAAACTGCCATCCACTGTTCGGTGCATAGTTTCAAGCTTCAACGATACCTGGCTCCTCAGCCGTTTAAAAGTCCTCTCCCAGGTCGGCAGGTCGTAAACAACATCAACATCATACAACTTCATCAATTGCATTTCCGTCGGGGAATATCCCAGGGATTGACAGACCGCGTCATTAACAAATAAAAAAGATGCG
>CAZABI010000245.1:0-733 GCA_964483235.1 uncultured Dehalococcoidales bacterium
CGGCCTGCGCCCTGGGCTCGGATACCGGCGGCAGTATCCGTCAGCCGGCTGGTTTTTGCAGCGTCGTCGGCATGAAGCCGACCTACGGACGGGTGAGCCGTTACGGCCTGGTGGCCTTCGCCAGCTCGCTCGACCAGATCGGCCCGCTGTCCAAGGATGTGACCGACGCCGCGCTGGTGATGAACGTAATCGCCGGACATGACAAGCGCGATTCCACCACGGTGGATACGAAGGTCCCCGATTACACGAAAGCGCTGAATAAGGATATCAAGGGCCTGCGCATCGGCATACCCAGGGAATATTTCGTGGAGGGCATGCAGCCCGAGGTCAGAGATGCACTGAAAACAGCTGTCAACAAGCTGGCCGAGCTGGGCGCCATTATAGACTGGGACGCCTCACTGCCTAATACCAGGTACGGACTGGCCGCCTATTACATACTGGCCCCCTCGGAGGCTTCGGCCAACCTGGCGCGCTACGACGGCGTTAAGTACGGCTATTCCTACCGCGATACGACCAACATGTGGGAGGCCATGTCAAAGACCAAGCAGCACGGCTTCGGCGCCGAGGTCAAGCGCAGGATCATGCTGGGCACCTACGCCCTCTCGGCCGGATATTACGACGCCTATTACCTGAAAGCACAGAAGGTGAGGACACTGATCAGGCAGGACTTCGACAGGGCGTTTGATAAATATGACGCGCTGATTACTCCCACTTCCCCGACCGTGCCCTTCAA
>CAZABI010000245.1:743-2629 GCA_964483235.1 uncultured Dehalococcoidales bacterium
ACGACCCGGTGCAGATGTACCTGAGCGATGTGTGCACGCTGCCGATCAATATCGCCGGCGTGCCGGGCATGTCCATACCGGCCGGGCTGGTGGACGGACTGCCGGTGGGCATGCAGATCATCGGCAAGCATTTCGACGAAGAAACCCTCTTCAGGTTGGCCTACGCCTTCGAGCAGGCCACTCCCTGGCATACAAAAAAGCCCGCCATTGCATGAACCGGGCCGGTGCGCAACTGGCCCGGAGCCGAATACGGGGACTTGTTTCCCGCGTCATTGCGCGCGAAGCGAAGCAAACCACTTACCTGATTAGATTGCCGCGTCGCTACGCTCCCCGCAATGACATAAAAAGGGGAAACCTCGCAATGACATAGAATCCCGTTTACGGCATGCTATTTACTTTTGTTATAATGGGACTTACCCGAAAAAAGGCAGTGTGAGGAAAAGAAATGGAGAAAGTGAAAAAGATCTGCGAGGCACTGGAAAATGACGCCAGGCTCACACCGGAGCAGATCTCCGGGATGACCGGCATACCTGCTAATGAAGTTAAGAAGGTTATCAATAAAGCAGAGAAAGACGGCACCATCATCAAGTACAAGACCGTGATCAACCGGGCCAAGCTCGGCAAGGAAGAGGTCTGGGCGCTGCTGGAGGTCAAAGTCGTACCGCAGAAGAACATAGGTTTCTCTGCCATTGCCGAGCGTATCAATCACTTCCCCCAGGTCAGGGCGCTCTACCTCGCCTCCGGCACCTATGACCTGGCCATACTGGTGGCAGGCAAGACCATGCAGGAAGTAGCCGTGTTTGTATCGGAAAAACTGGCCATGCTGGAGACCGTGCAGGGGACCGTAACCCACTTCATCCTGAAGAAATACAAGGAGGATGGAGTGGTGCTGGACGACGAAGGCGAACCCCGGCGTCTCGGCGTGGTAGCCTGACCGACTGTAAAAATAAGGCCAGGAGGTCCGCTATGTCGCATCATACTAAAAACATAAAAATAAAACGTGACTATATATCACAGAAAGCCAGGGATATCTCTCCCTCGGGCATCAGGAAGTTCTTCGACCTGCTGAGCACGATGGACGGCGCCATCTCGCTGGGCGTCGGTGAACCGGATTTCGTTACGCCGTGGGCGGTCAGGGAAGCCGGCATCACAGCCATCGAAAAAGGCTTCACGATGTACACTTCCAACAAGGGAATCGCCGACCTGAGAGAGGCCATCTCCCGCTATCATAAGAAGTTCTACGACCTGGACTACGACCCGCATTCCGAGATACTGGTCACCACGGGCAGCAGCGAGGCGCTGGACCTGGCCTTCCGGGCGATCATAGACCCGGGCGATGAGGTGATCATCTCCGACCCGCACTACGTGGCTTACCCGGTCTGCGTTTCACTGGCCGGAGGCGTGCCCGTGGCCGTGCCGACCTACGAGAAGAATAACTTCCAGATCATGCCGGCCGATATCCGCAAGCACCTCACTCCCAAAACCAAGGCCATACTGTTGAGCTACCCTTCCAATCCCACCGGCGCGGTGATGCCGCGGGAATTGCTGCTGGAGATCGCGGAGATCGCCGTAAAGAACGACCTGATCGTGGTTTCCGATGAGATCTACGCCCGCCTGACCTATGATTGCCAGCATACCTGTATGGCAAGCCTGCCGGGCATGAAGGACAGGACAATACTTGTCGGCGGTTTCTCCAAGGCTTTCGCCATGACGGGCTGGCGCGTCGGATTTGTAAATGGCCACGCCGACCTGATCGAGGCCATTTTGAAAGTACACCAGTACACCATGATGTGCGCACCTATCATGGGCCAGATGGCGGCCGTCGAAGCCCTCAAAGACGAGAACAACAAGGACGTCGAGGAGATGATGGCCGAGTATGACAAGCG
>CAZABI010000246.1:0-2610 GCA_964483235.1 uncultured Dehalococcoidales bacterium
CCCTTCCGGGGAATCACGCGCGCATGCCATCTGGGACGAGGAAGGCCTGATTACCATTACCGGCGGCAAATACACCACCTTTCGCATTATGTCACGGCAGACGGTTGAAAAGGCGCTGATGAGGCTGGGCAGGCTGCCGGTTGTGCCCAGGAAACGCATGTTTGAAACGCTGCCCAAAATTGCGAGTAAGGCATTGGATGCGGCGACCCTGTTCTATTTATCCGCCCGCCATGGCGCTGAGACTCCGGGCCTGATAGAGGCAGCCCGTGAGGGTGAGCTACAGCATATCGGCAGCCTGCCGAATGTGTGGGCTGAATTGCGCTGGGCGGCCCGTGAGGAGGGAGTGGTGCATTTAACCGATCTGTTGTTGCGGCGCGTGCGCATCGGTATGCTGCTCCCTGACGGGGCCAGAAATCTGGTGGACAAAATACGGGGCATTGTACAGACTGAGCTGGCCTGGGATGACGACCGCTGGGCCAGGGAACTTGAAAGCTATATAAACACCTGGCAGAAATATTACAGCCCAGCGCCGGGATGAGGCGCGGTGGTAAGAGGGGATGAAGCTCGAAGAAAGAAGGTATCCTGAAGCCGTTCGTCCGAGTGACCTGAGGACGCCCTATCAGCACGACCGCGACCGCATCCTGCACTCCACCGCTTTCCGCAAGCTGCAGTATAAGACCCAGGTCTATGCCATACACGAGGGCGACCTCTACCGCACCCGTATGACTCACAGCCTGGAGGTGGCGCAGATCGCCCGCGGCCTGGCTCAGCAGCTTGGCGGCAACCTGGACCTGGCCGAGGCCATTGCACTGGCGCATGACCTGGGACATACACCATTCGGTCACGGCGGCACGGATGAACTAAACGCCCTTCTGCAAAAATACCGCATGCGCTTCGAGCATAATATTCAGTCGTTCCGCATCGTTACTTCGCTGGAGAAAAGGTATACCGGGTTCCCGGGTCTTAACCTGACCTCGGGCACCCTGCAGGGCATTATCCGGCACGAGACATTTTTCGATAAGCCGGCGGATATGTTGCGCAAGCTTCCGAAGGATATGCGGAAGGAGGTGCAGTGGTTCATGGAAGATCCGCTGACAGTTGAGGCGCAGATAGTTAACCTGGCGGACGCCATCGCCTATGCCAGCCATGATATCGAGGACGCTCTCACGGTGGGGCTGATAAGCTGGGACCGTTTCAGGGAGGAGCTGGAGCGCAAGCAGGTCACTTTTATGCTGGATATTATCAGGGAAGTTGAAGAAGAAATAAGGGGGTACAGGACGAACAATCCGAAATCGGGGAGGGAGACGGTCACGGCGCTGCGCTCACGTCGCCTGGCCTATGCCATCATCGACCGGCTGATACGTGAGGCCGTTGACCAGGCCGGTCGGAACGGAGGGACCATCGGCCTGCCCGCCGGGCTGGAGCAAGAGGTCAGGGTGCTGGTGGAGGAAATACTCATCAACGAAGTTTACCACGACTACCGCGTGGAGCTGATGACGCTTAAGGGCAAGAAGATTATACGGCACCTGTTTGAGACCTACATGGAATGCCCGGAAGCCCTGCCTCCCATCGTGCAGGAAGGGGCACCGGGGTATTTTAACATTAGCGCCAACCAGAGAAAATCGCAGAAAGGCCGGCGGCGGCTGGCGCAGGCGGTGGCCGACTATATCGCAGGCATGACCGATAAATACGCCATGGACCTTTACCAGGTCATGTCGCAGGCCTACGAAAAAACGCTGTAAACAGACATAAATACGACGATTATCGGAGGTAACAGGATGTCGCATAAGGATGATTTCACACCCGTCTGGTGCGAACAGGAGGCGCCGCCGCATTCCTGGCGCAGCCTGTTCAAGTACGCCGACCCGCAGGGCTACAAGCATCCCAACGCCGGTATGTACCGGCTGCTGAAGGACACATTCGGCATGACGGACGATGACTTCAAGCAGCCTTCGCTGTGCATGGAGGATTTTGATGCGGATGTGCCGTCCCGGCTCACGGAAGCCCATATTAAAGCCTTTAAGGAAATAGTCGGTGAGAGCAATGTGCTGATGGATACTTACACACGCACACGCGCTTCTTATGGCGGCGGCATGTTCGATGCCCTGCGCCTGCGCCATAAGATCGTGGAGAACCTGCCGGGCGCGGTGGTCTGTCCCTGCAGCCAGGCGGAGCTGGAGAAGCTGGTCAAATACTGTCATGAGAATAGAATTCCCTTATATGTCAGCGGCGGCAATTCAAGCGTGACGCGCGGTAAGGAGGCGGTGGAAGGGGGCATTTGCATTGACATGAGCAAACACCTGGACCGCGTACTGGAGCTGAACGAGGATAACCAGGAGGTTACGGTGGAGGTCGGCATCTGGGGGCCGCGGATGGAGGAAGTATTGAACAATGCTCCCCGTACATTAAAGGCCAAACGCGGTTACACGGTCGGCCACTTTCCGCAGTCATTCCTGCAGTCCAGCGTGGGTGGCTGGATCGTCACGCGCGGCGCCGGCCAAAACTCCACCTACTACGGCAAGATCGAGGACATGGTCATCGCCCAGGAGTACGTGACGCCCATCGGCAATTTCAAGACGCTGGACTACCCGCGCAGCGCCACCGGGCCGG
>CAZABI010000247.1:0-2585 GCA_964483235.1 uncultured Dehalococcoidales bacterium
TTTAATTGATAAAGCGCCTCCACTGCTCCCAGGCTGTCGGCCCGTACAGACGCAGGCTGAGTTACCGGTGCAACCGACGATTGTGTAACTGGCGGACTAACACAACCGACGCTACATCCGATCAGCAGCATCAACGACAATATGCATCCTGCTGTCTTGACTATCCAATGGTTAACATGCTTCATGTAATTACACCTCCCATGCAAAACAGTAAGGTAAACCGTTATTAGACCCGTACCAAGTTTATTTCCTCACGGCAAGTAACTGCCCGATACATGTATGCTTAATTATAGCTTCTTAACCATTTTTTTAATTCCATTTGAAGCTCCAGCAGGCCGCGCAGGCCGGGTTTATATTATAATGTGTTTAACGGCTGGAGTAGTAAAACTCAACATAAGAAAAGGATAATGCCGAATAAAGCAACGAATGTCAGCAATGCCTAAGCTTCCCGATCTTGTAAGTGGTCTCAAAATGCTGCGCGAGGTGGACCTTAACGCGGTCCGCGAGCAAGCTGAGGCACCTTTTCATTTAGCCGTGATCGGTGAAGCGGGAGCCGGAAAATCAGCCTTGATTGAGCAGCTATTAACCGGAGAGAGGGCAAACGAACCTGCGGGGCTCAGGCCTATCAGCATGCACCGTCCCGGACAGGCACCGCAATTGTCTGCAGACAGCCTGGTTTTATTAATACTGGATGCGCGCAAGACCGAACATCAACATGAGCATCAGCTATGCGAGAAGCTAGTTGCAAGTAAGATACCTGTGGTCGTCTGTTTCAACAAGTCAGATCTCGCTAGGGAAGAGTTGATAGAAAATGCCGGAGCGCCCTGGCCCGGCGCAGAAACGGCAATCATTACCGCTACCGACCGTGATTCGCTCATACGCGAGCTTGTTCCCGCCATGCTGCGCGCCTGTAAAGGCCGTGAGGTACAATTGGCCCGTAACCTGCCCCTTCTGCGCGAGCCAATCTCGCAGAAGCTGATCGACGATATCTCTTTTATCAATGCCACTTACAGCCTCAGCACTGGCCTGGGTGAGATGGTGCCCGTGCTCAACCTGCCGCTTAACCTGGCTGATATCATCATCCTGACTAAGAACCAGGCCTTACTGGCGTATAAAATCACATTAGCTATGGGGCTACACACTGACTGGCGTGAGACCATTCCCAAGCTCGCTGCCGTGGTGGGCACGGCCTTCCTCTGGCGCCAGCTGGCGCGCTCACTGACCGGCTTGATACCTGTCATCGGCATTGTTCCCAAGATTGTTATTTCCTATGCCGGTACCTATGCTATTGGCGAGGCCATCTATCAATGGTGCGCCAATGGTGAGAAGCTCAATCCTGAAACGTTGAAGTTGCTTTACGCCGAGGCGCTGGAGCGAGGTGGTGACGTGGCGCAGTCGCTGATGGAGAAACGTGATGTCGCCCAGGCGCAGGCGGCCAGTAAGTGGCACGAAATTTCCCAGGAGGTAGCTGAAAGGGGGCTAGTCGTACAGGGGCAGGCTTCCGGCGGCTTATGGCGGGCGGCAGATTTCCTTGCTGATAAAAGTACTGCAGCGCGCTACAGGATCTCGTCGATGCTGCGCAAGGTTATAAAACCGGCGACGCTTTGCACATTCTGTGGGGAAAAGGCGCCCAGGGGCGCTGCGTTCTGCCCGGCCTGCGGCAAGCCCCTTAGGGTTTAATCAATATCATCGCTGACCGTTCAGGTATTCTCGACCTGAAGTACGTTTGATTGTGCTTCCTTGCTAAAGCGCAGTATATCGGCCCGTTGCAAACAGATTTTTAGTATTTCTGTAAATATTTTGCTTTATGCTAAATATTTATGATATACTTACTATCGGCAGGATAAAATTGCGTTTTCAGGTAGGAGAATGACTGATAAAGCCAGAGCGATCGAAAGGGTTTTAAAGCAGGTGGAGGGAGTCTTCCGCGAACTGCTTCCCATGGCCCACCAGGAGTTGCTCGACCTCGACCTCACTACGCCGCAGCTGAAGGTGGTGCTGTTGCTCTACCTCAACGGCCCAGCCAGAATGAGCAGCCTGGCCTCTTCTTTAGGAGTGACTCTGGCTACATCCACCGGCATCGTTGACCGCCTGGTGGAAAAGGATATTTTAACGCGGGAAAACAACAAAGACGACCGCCGCGTGGTGGTCTGCAATTTATCAGCTAAGGGGCATGAGTTGACTGATAGGCTTTACAGCTCCGCCAGGGAACGTGCCCGGCAGTTATTGCAGAGTCTGAATCCATCGCAGATAAAGTTAATAGATGATGCCTTAAAATCACTATCTACAGAGAAAATATTAGAAAGGACTTACAAATGAATGTTTTAGTAACCGGTGCGACCGGTCATATCGGCAATGTACTGGTACGTGAATTACTGGCAGAAGGGGAGACAGTGCGGGTGCTGGTGCTGCCGTCTGAAGATGATTTGCCCATCCGCGGATTAAATGTGGAAAAGGTGACAGGCGATATTTGCAACCTGGACTCCCTGGTGCCGGCCTTCACAGGAATGGACATTGTCTATCATCTTGCCGGCATCATCGCCATCACTCCGGGCAAGCAGGCTCTGCTGGACCGCGTCACTGTG
>CAZABI010000248.1:0-2577 GCA_964483235.1 uncultured Dehalococcoidales bacterium
AATCATGCCGGAAATGAAAGCCAAGAATAAAATGGCCTGTATCCAGCTGGCGATTGTTACTCCCAGCAAGTTAATCAGCGCGAAAAACGCGACGATGATTATGGGGAGAATCCAAGGATGCATATTGAAAGCCGGGTTAAATGACTGTATAAAGGCAATCACGTACTGGGAAAAACCAACAGCTACCAGGACATTCGATGCAATCAGTGCTAATACAGCGGCAAAAGAAATGATGACGCCCCAGGCCGGGTTAAGCACCCTGGTAACAGTGACAAAATTGGCGCCGGTCACCGGCAATGTGCCGGTCAACTGCATTTCGTATAGCACCACGAAGAGAGCGGGTATAGCCGCAGCCGCATAGGCCAGGTAAACACTGGGGCCGGTCATGCCGGTCATGGTGGGCACCAGAATGAAGATGGAAGCGCCTATCACCAGTCCGGTAATCATGGCTACGGCCTCGAATAGCCCTATCCTTCGTTGCATTATTTCGGGTTTTTGTACTGCCAAGTTCAACCTCCTTAATTAGTTACTCGATCCATCAATTCTGCCAGTCAAAATTCCAGTTCAAATATCTCTTATCCCTATTCCTCCTTTTTATGCTTTTATCCTGACTTATCTCCAGATTGCCCGGTCAATTATCTTCTATAAATAGCTTTCTTTCCCTTAACCCTATCAAGCGCTTGATAGATTCGAAAATTGTAAAACAGGCGGTATTCTTTGTCAAGAGGTAATTTTACGTAAATTGTACTTTTCATCTGGGAGAATTATCCCGCCTGGCCGAGGAACGACTGCAGTAATACCAGGAAATAGACGGCCATTATAACCAGCCCGATGGGAACTCCGATCACGGCCCATTCTTTCATGCTTATCTTTAACCTGCCTGCAGCCACTATATTCGGGATATTGCCCGGTATCATCATTCCGCCGGATATCAATAGTCCCATGGTTATAGCAATTATCTGCGGTAGCAACATGGTAGGCCCGATCTCCATTGCCGTGAGTGTGGCATTGTCCAGGATTGCCGATACCATGTTTATCCAGTACAACATCCAGGATGGTACATGTACGATATACCACACGATCACCGGCTTCATCCCTTCTCCCAGGAGAACCAGTGCAGCTATAAAAAAATAAACCCTGACAGCCCTTAATATGACAGTCTTCAGCGTTTCCGAATATTGAACCTCGTGGCTTATGTTTTTCAGATTAACCTTTCTGCCTATAAAGAAAGCGCCGAAGAGGGAAATGAATACAACCCCCGGTATCACATAAAGGCCGAATGTTTTCAACGGGAAGATGAAATCCGCATGGAAGGGCGGTCCCGCCAGTTTGGCTACGAGTATCGTGGACAGGGGTTCCCCGACCGGTGTCAGCACAGCACCAAGTCCCATGGCAAAGCACGCCACCACAGCAAATTTAATTTTATCCTGCTTATGCAGCGGGAGGGCGGCAATAATCTCTGCAAGCAAAACGGCAGTCACTATGATGGAAACAAGGCTGCACAGCAGCCCCAATACAATCATCAGGAGGAAAGTAAACCATCTCAAGCCAAGTCTTGAGGCAATGGCCAGTATTCCACGGCAAAATGACCGGTTGAAGTAATGGATCAGCAGTCCGAATATCAGCACTACCTGGAATATACCGATGGGAACCGACCCGATTACCACCGGTGCTTTCAATGCCTCTATGACCAAATCCCAGCTCCATAAGCCCGACACCGTGACCGCGCATACTCCCATGATCAGGAAAAACAATTCCAGGTTCTCCTCCACCCTTTTAACAGCAAAAGGCAGGGCCAGAACTAACAGGGTGATGAGGCAAAGTCCAAGCACAATATACAGGACAGGTTCATCAGGAATATGAGTCAGGAGTACTTTCATAGAATTTTAGTTTTCAATATTAAGCAATTGATAAATTTACAATGTTATAAAAGTCAGGCCTTTAGGCTGTTTCATACCCGGTGACGGTATATTTTAACGCAAAAAGCGAATTGCTGCCGGGGACCTATCGCCTGTATGGTTTTTAGGTCCCAGGCAGCGGGTTGGCTAAAATTATGAACGTTCTATTAACTCAACAGTCCGGTAAGACTTACAGCGACAGTTTCTCCTCGGCTTCAGCCAAAGTAGCATCGGCCACTTTTTGCATGTTCCCTTCAAGGTCTATGCCTTTGCCCCTGAGATAGGCACGGCGTGAAATATACCAGATAGTACCCAGCAGTAACGCGCACATAAAAACCAGCACCACCCAGGGAAATTTCGTCGGGTCGCCTTTATCATCCATCATATCAAGTAAAATGCCGGACAGCAGTATGATGCCGGATGTTATCAGCGCGCCGATGTAGGTAAACCAGCGCCAGAAGGTATTGAACTTGAAAATGGATTTCTTGTACAGATCCGGCATTTTCCTGGGAATGCGAAACACACACCAGGCCAGCAAAATCGTTATCAGGCTGGAGGCCAGCACGGAGGCCAGGGCGTACTTATCGATAGTGGCGGCGACCAGCACCCCCAACACCTCAATTATGGTAATAATCAGTATGGCTACTTCCGGCGTTTTGTATTTGCTGAGGTGGGCAAC
>CAZABI010000249.1:0-2570 GCA_964483235.1 uncultured Dehalococcoidales bacterium
GGTCGGTAAGGGTGCTGATATCGATATCCTGGCTGCCGTCAACGGTGGCGATGGTAGACTTCTGCTGATCAGGGACATACTCGGAGTACTCCATGACGGCGCGATCGATGGCGCGGTCGACCTCGTCATCCGTCCAGCGGTAGTTACCGGAATCTTCGTCTTTCAAGTCCCGGCGTACCAGGGTGCGTAGATCTGTTAGTGCTGTCATGCTATCGTTTCCTTACCCCCTGCCCCCTCTCCAAAGGAAAGGGGGATGTTTTTTCTTCGAGAGGGACTGCGTCCCTCGTCGACTCCCTGCGGTTTCACAAGATTCCAAAGCATGGTTAAAATACGTTCTCCCTGATACTCAACCATCACACGACGGCGTGGATAGAAACGAATCACCGTAACCAAAGCACCGGCTGGTATCTTAGAGCCATAGATTTTTAACCACCTATCAAACTTAAAAATCCGCTGTGTAATCATTTCCTTATCACTGCCTGATCATTTGCCTGTTTAAGTGGGGCCGGGCATGGTCGACCCGGCCCCGTATAGCAAGGAGGCTGCTTAAAGGTAGGCACTCCCTTTAAGCCCGTTTAGGATGACAGGGTCTGCTTGTTGGTGAGGTTAAAGGCGACCTCTGTATCCGACAGCGCCACACCGATGACGGTATTAACATCATTGGTAGTGCTGGGGGCGGTTTCGGTAACCTTACCGGAATCACTGCCCTCGGCAAGGTAAATGAGAGCGCCTGGGGTAGCACCGGTATAACCTTTCACAACGCAGACGGTGGCCACCGGGATAACGTCGCCGGACTTGCCGCCTTTAAGAGCGACAAGCTGGGGATTGATAACGCTGCTAACGGTGGCCAGCGACTGTTTCCAGCCGGTGGAATAACCGATAATGTCACCCTCATAAACCGTACCGGCAAGGGTGACCATGGGGGCGGCGGGACCTGGTCCGCAAATTACTGAACGTCCTACCTGGGGATCTGCAAAAGACATTTTCTTCTACTCCTTACCCTTTATGGTTGGCCGGGGGGTGTATGAAAACCAAACCCCCCAGCCTTGAAAAAGGGGCATCAAATTTATTTAGTCTTGCACTCCGATGAGAGCTGCGGCCTTTTTCTGAGAAAAGAGGGCAAGGCTGCAGTACATCTTTATGCGGGTGCGCTTGGCGTCCTTGGTCTCCATATCACCGATAGGGACGATCTGCAGGCCGCCCGGGCCGGTAAGGCCGCAGAGTCCATCCTCGCCGAACTGCACGGCGTAGATGGTGCTGGAAGTGCTGCCGGTGGTAAGGGTTTCGACCGAGCTGCTGACGGTGTGGGTATCGAGGATGAAGTCGGATACACTGATGACGATACCGTTGTAGAGCTGCACGAACTCGCCCAGGGCACCTTTGCCGACCTCGAGGTTATTACCGGCTGCCCTGGCCAGCGCGTTGATCTTCCTGCGGGACCGGCGGGACATAAGCAGCAGGTCGGGCTTGCCGCCCTTCACAGCATCAATGAGCTGGTCCAGCATGGTAAGGGTAAGGGTGGCACCGGATGCGCCGGCAGCGATGACCTGGTCGCTGGCGCTGGTGGTATCGATGATCAGGCGCAGGCCGTCAAACTGATTGGGCCCGGTGGTGTTATTGCCGTAGATGAGCTTATCTTCGAGCTCGTGGCGAATGGCCTTGGCGGTAAGCTCGATGATAGCAGTCTCGATATCCTGTACATTCTGGCGGGTCTGCTTGACGTAGTTATCCACGTCGGCGTTCTGTCCCAGGATGCGCAGGGTGGCCGTTTGCTGGCTGAAGGTGACGGCCGGGGAAGTGGTCCAGTCATCATTAACGGCATGCCACTCGGCGGACGGAAGGGTAAGCTCCCTGTTATAGGTGAGCGCGTTGCCTACAATCTCCATCCAGGGAAGGAACTGCAGGAGGGGGCAATCCTTGATAATGGTTTCGATGACGCCCTGCATCATGACGTCATTAGATAGCTTGGAATATTCGGTTAAACTGGTTCCCAATTTTTTCTCCTTATTACCACAATATGTAGTGTGCAGCCGCGCGGATCTGCGCGGCCGTCAACTAGATATAGTGGTTATTTTTTCATTACTCCCAGCCTGATTTTCTCTTTGGCTGAAAGGCCAGATGTATCGGGTTCGGTGCGGCCGGCCGGGGCACCTGCAGGGACTGCAGCGGCTTTAAGCTCGGCCTCAACGTGGGTGCGGACCCGGCCGAGCAATCCCTTGACGCGCTCTACCGAGGCATTGATTTCGGCCACGGTGGTACCGGTGATCAGGTCGTCGGTAAAGAGGGGGTTGCTGCTGATGGCCAACTTGCGGAAAGCGCCCACAGCCTCGTCACCGGCCAGCTTAAACAGGGCGATATCGGCGGCCTGGGCGTCCAGGGTTTTCTTGGCTTCGGTAAGCTCCGCGGACTTGGAAGTAAGCGAAGACTCCAGCCCGGTAACTTTCTCCTGCCAGGCGGCGGCCTCGGCTGATGGAGCAGGGGCAACCGGCGGCTCGGGCGGTGCGGGGGGGATGGTTCCGTTGGTGTTAATTTCTTCGGGCAATGTTTTCCTCCTATTAGCTAAAGCGGCA
>CAZABI010000250.1:0-2559 GCA_964483235.1 uncultured Dehalococcoidales bacterium
AAGGCTGCCAGGCCCATGATAATGGCAACAAGGACTATAAGAAGGTAGATAAGGACGTTGTTTTCACTGATGTTAATTAGAGAAGTACCCAGTATGGCGACAAGCGGCAGGATGGTGGCCAGCAGGTAAGGGTTTAATTTGCTCCAGATATTGTCAGAAGGTGTTTGCGGTTCTGCATAGTCGTCAATGGTTAATTTGAAATCCCTGTCCCTGAGGTATGCTGTCAAAGCCAGTATCGTAATAAAAATGGTGAAAGCAATCGTTACCGGCCAGAGGGTGATAGGATCGGTGATACCGAGCAGTGGAAGCGTGAAATTGATTATTACCCCGGTAGAGATGGTAAAAATCAGACTGAGCCCGACCATATAGACGAGGCTCTCTACGAAGTTGATGTTGTGGACCCTGAATATCCTGAGCAGGAGAATACCGGGAACGAAGGTGAGAAGTAAGAACCCGAAAAGTTGTCTTAAAACCGGGACGTCGATCTTAAATATCGATAATGAGGCAAGTAAAAGCGTGATCAGCGTTATGCAGCCGCATAATGCCAGGCACCTCTTGGTCGGCCAGTCGTTGCAGGGCTGCCTCAAAGTCTTATATACTCGAGCAATATAGCGCATGTTGAAGTTGTACGGCATTGAAGTTTTCAATCTTCGGGATTATTTAAAGCATATTTGGAAAGCAAAAGTATGTCAATTCATCGAGCTATGTTGAGGATATTCGGGACAAGTGTCAGCTTTAGAATACATAATCTATCTTGAGGATATATCGGTCTGATATAATAATTGGCGCTGGTTGCAGGACTGAGTTAAACTCTAAGTATTCGTAAATATTCTTATGAAAAAGATGAGTTCAAAGCACGACATAATTGTTAAAAATATTGAGGAGAGCATCCTGGTAAAGCGGTCGATCGCTGATCATATGGTGAACTTGATCGGGGAGATGGCGATGCTGATCATTGAGGCTTACAAAACAGGTGGCAAGGTAATTTTATTCGGGAATGGCGGAAGCGCTGCCGATGCCCAGCACATTGCCTCTGAACTCATGGGACGTTTTGCTCTGGAAAGGCGGCCGTTTCCGGCGGTCGCCATAACCACCAATACCTCAGTATTAACTGCTGTGGCCAATGATTACGGTTATGAAGATGTATTCAGCCGCCAGGTGGAGGCGCTGGCTGACGAAAAGGACGTTATAATTGCCATAAGTACGAGCGGTAACTCACCCAGCGTGATAAAAGCTGTTAATAAGGCGCATGAGCGGGGGGCTAAGACGATCGGACTAACCGGCGGGAATGGCGGCAAACTGGCGCCTCTGGTTGATCTGGCTTTAATTGTGCCCTCGAATAGCACACCGAGGATCCAGGAAGCTCACATAACCATCGGCCATATAGTCTGTGAATTGGTCGAAAAAGAGCTTAGCAGTGAACTATAATTCCGAAGAAAAAACGTCTATGCATGCAGCCGTTTTTCTGGACAGGGACGGGATTATCATTGAGGATACCGGACATATAGATGATTGCAGCAGGGTTAATTTCCTTCCCAGAGTTGATGAAGCAATCAGTCTGCTTAATAAATATAAATTCAAGGTATTGGTAGTGACAAATCAGGCGGGTGTGGCCAAGGGATATTTTACTGAAGAGAAATTACAGGAGATAAACAGCTATATCAGAGAAACCCTGGCCGGAAAGTCGGCTTTTATAGATGGTATATATTACTGCCCGCATCATATCGAGGGGACTGTGCGGGAATATAAAAGAGACTGCCACTGCCGCAAGCCCAACCCGGGTATGATACAGCAAGCGGCAAGCGATTTTAGCATCGACTTAAACCGCTCTTTTTTAATCGGGGATAAGATGAGCGATATTGAAGCAGGACATAAGGCCGGGTGCAGGATCATTCTTGTCTCCCTTTCCAGTATCGAGGAAATCAAGAAGTCGAATGAAGTGGTACCGGAAGAAATTGCCCGGGACCTTTATGGGGCCGTACAATATATAATTCGTTCGTCTGCTGATGCAGGGTAATCACGTATGATAGGGATTAACGGCCGAATGATTAATGCGAATTTAAAGAACATAAGAGTCAGCAAAGTGAGGGATGAGAAATGAGAGCGCTGATTACCGGTATAACCGGATTTGTGGGAAGCCATATGGCTGATTATATTCTTGAAAAGCAACAGGGCACAGATATTTACGGCCTTGTACGGTGGCGCAGCCCTCTGGATAACCTGAAACACATTAGTGCTGAAAAGCTGAATCTACGTTTCGGTGACCTTTTGGATCAGGGCAGCCTGGTCAGGCTGCTTAAAGATATAAAACCGGACTATATTTTCCACCTGGCAGCTCAGTCCTATGTGCTGAGCAGTTTCGATGCTCCTGTGGATACGCTTCAGATTAATATCATCGGCACCACCAACCTGTTGGAGGCGGTCAGGATAAGCGCGATTGATCCCGTAATTCACATTTGCAGCTCATCGGAAGTATACGGCCAGGTCAGAGAAGATGAGGTTCCAATTACAGAGGATTGCCCTTTAAGGCCGGCTTCCCCTTATGCAGTAAGCAAGGTA
>CAZABI010000251.1:0-2541 GCA_964483235.1 uncultured Dehalococcoidales bacterium
TGGCGGGGAAAGACGTTAGCCTACGCACTGAAGCTCAACCCGGTTAAGGCCATCATCGTGGGCGAGGAGCATCTGGATTTGTTTAACGAGGCCAGGCTTGAGATAGAGGGAATGGGCGGCATCCAGATTTATTATCTGGCGGATAAGGGAGTTACAACCGCGCTGGAGGACATGATAGACCTCAAGGAAGCGGTCAGGGATGCGTCCACGGATAACCCACCCACCACGGCCACGGTGGGCATTAATGATCCCTGTCACCTGGTTTTCACCTCGGGCACGACCGGGGGCATGCCCAAGGCGGCCATAGTGATGCACAAGACGCTGGTGGAGAATGCCCACGCCTTCCAGATGACAATGGACCTGCAGAAGAACGATACCATCTATATACCGCTGCCGTTTTTCCATAACACGGCGCTGGTGGCCGGCTGGCCGCCAGCGGTGCTGGCGGGTGCGGCAGTTGCTTTAAGGCGGAAGTTCAGCGCAACTCATTTCTGGAACGATACGCGCAAGTTCCGAGCGACCAAATTTTGCTATGTGGGTGAGCTATGCCGCTACCTGATGAACCAGCCGGTAAGGCCGGACGATGCCGCGAACCCGGTGGAGGGGATGTTCGGCAACGGGCTGCGCCCGGAAGTCTGGAAGGCCTTCAAGCGACGCTTCGATATCCCCTTCGTCAACGAGTTCTACGGCGCGGCAGAGCTGCCCAGTGGCTTCGTCAACCAGTACAACTTCGACTGCACCATCGGCCGGGCGGTAAAAACCAATGCCGTGGTTAAATACGATATCGACGAGGATAGACCCATCCGCAATAAAGACGGCTTCATAGAGAAGTGCGATTACGGGGATGTGGGACTGGTCTTATTCGAGGTTTCTACCTCCGAACCGTTGCTGGGCTATACCAAAAAGGAAGAGACTGAAAAAAAGCTACTGCGCGATGTGTTCGTCAAGGGTGATTGCTGGTTCAATACCGGCGACCTGATGCGTAATATAGGCTTCGGGCACCGGCAGTTCGTGGACCGGCTGGGCGATACCTACCGCTGGCAGGGGGAAAACGTTTCTACTACTGAGGTGGAGTCCGTGCTGGACTCGTTCCCTCAGATATATATGTCGGCCGTTTACGGCGTCAGGATACCCCACACAGAAGGCAGGGTGGGCATGGCGGCCATCGTGCCCCTGGATATCCGGACGGAAGATTTCGATTTTAAGGCGCTGGCGGAGATGTTGAGGCGGGAGTTGGCCGATTTCGCCTTACCCAGGTTCATCCGTATCAAAGATGAGCTGGAGCAGACGCCAAGCATGAAGTTCAAAAAGGAGCAGTTGAAGCAGGAAGGCTATGATACTGAAAAAATCAGCGACCCGGTTTACGTCCTGCTGCCCGGAGGCGCGGAGTATGTGCGGCTGACCGCGTCCACCATGCAACAGATAAATACGGGTGTGTATAAATTTTGAGGCTATATGTGAATGGCAGTGATCACGAAGAAACGGATATATAAGGACGAGCGCCTTCAGCAGATACTGAGGACGGCGGCAGCACTTTTCTATAAGAACGGCTATGCGCAGACGACCACGCGGCAGATAGCGCAAGCCTGCGGCATCAGCCAGTCCAACCTGTACTATTACGTAAAATCCAAGGAGGACTTCTTCGACCTGTTCGTGGAGATGACAACCGGTGCCTTCGAGGAATACGACGAGGAGATACGCAAAAAGTTGCCGGGGATTTCCAGAACGGAGGCGCTGAAGCGTAAGATCAGGGAGGGGCTGACATTGATCGACAGCATCCAGGACATGATGCTGTTCTGGTACCGGGAATCAGGGACGATGGGGCGCAGGCAGCTTGACCAGCTCATCGAGCAGGAATATAAGTCCAACGAACTGATAAAGAAGATAATTGACGAAGGGCGCAAGGTTGGGGAGTTTAAGGTTGACGATGCGGGTCTGGCGGCCTACCAGATATTGATGCTCGAGCACATGTGGGCGCTGAAGCGCTGGCACCTGAGGAAAAAGTATAGCCTGGAACAGTATATTCGAAAGTGCCAGGAGGCCGCCCTGGGCATAGTGCATGCTGCGGCAGGGTGGAGGCCAAATGAACGCACCAGGGCCGCCGAAAAAAAACGATCTTCCTGAACTTAACCCTTGCCGCAGAAGTTCTTCATCAACTGGATGTAATAGCTGATGCCTTCCACGTAGTTGTTTATCTGTATTTTCTCGTTAGTGCCGTGGAGCATGCCGGTATCGTCGCCGTACAGCCTCTGCGGCAGGAAGCGCAGGATATTGGGTGAGAGCCCCACGTAATGGCCGCAATCGGTACCGGCCAGTACCAGCATGGGAGCGACAAGGACATCCGGCATGACTTCGCGGATGGTCGTGCTCAGCGTGCGGAAGGCCCAGGAGTCGGTGGGCGATACGGGTGAAGGATCACTCGACCCGGCCATGGGCTGCACCTTCACGCGCGGATCATTGATGACCTGGTTAACTCTATCCTGGGTGCTCTGTATGGACTCGCCCGGCAGTATGCGTAGGTTAACCACGGCGGTGGCCCTG
>CAZABI010000252.1:0-2538 GCA_964483235.1 uncultured Dehalococcoidales bacterium
GTTAAAAACCCAGGAGAAAGGTTTTTATATTTTGAAAACCCATTAGATATGATTTTTATATTGACGGAGGAAATAAAATGAACCAAAAAGGACAAGGAGCAACAGAATACCTCATAATTCTGGCTGTAATCATCGTGATTGCACTGGTTGTTGTAGGGGTAATGGGCTGGTTTCCGGGATTAGGCAGCGGCATCAACGAACAGCAAAGCAGGGCCTACTGGAAAAGCACTTCCCCGCTGGCGCTGACCGACTGGAAGCTGACCGCAACCGACGCCACTTTCACAGTGCTAAACACCACCACTGACAAGCTGATACTGACAGACATCACAGTCGGGGGAACAGCGCTAGGCCTCACAGACCAAAACATTGCAGCAGGCGCAAGCTACACAACACCCGCGGACAACAGCGCAACCTGCACCACTGGACAGACTTACAGCATCGGCGTGGCTGTCTCGTACGATGTGGCGGGCGGAATAACAGGCAAGACACTGACAGGACAAAAACCGATTGTCGGAACATGCCCGTAAAACAATTAAGTGCAAGGCTTCAGCCTTGCCTTTTCCTAATTTTTTCTTAGAATTCCATTTAATTTTATTTAACTCATTCCTTTCTGGCCCGGGAGCTTAAACAAAAAAACCTTTAAACCCATCACCACACTATTCTTGAATGCAGGAATCGTGGAAGAAAGGCTTCAGTTTCGGTTTAACTTCCGGAATTATCACAACGCTTGGAATGATGGTCGGATTGCATTCAAGCACCGGCTCGACAATTGTTGTAATCGGCGGAATTCTCGCTATCGCGGTAGCGGACTCTTTGTCGGACGCTCTTGGCATTCACATCTCGGAAGAATCCGAAAATGTTCATTCAAACAAGGAAATCTGGCAGGCGACAATTGCTACCTTTCTGACAAAACTATTCTTTGCTTGCACTTTTATTGTGCCAATCCTGCTGTTGCCGATTGAAACAGCCCTTATAGCAAGCGTCGCATACGGTCTGTCGCTTATCACTATTTTCAGCGTGTTCATGGCAAAAAAACAAGGGCAAAAAGTCTCGCATGTGGTGATGGAACACCTGGTTATAGCAGTCGCGGTGATACTGATAACACACTTCGTCGGGGACTTTATTTCCACGCTGGGGTGAAAAAATGAGGCTGGTAATTGGATTGGTTTTGATTTTGTTACTTGCGGGTTGCGCAGTTCAATCGGGGGGAAGCCAAACAGATGCAACACCGACAGTTACGCCCACACCAGCCCCAAGCATAATTCCTAAACCGAATGAAACACCGCTTGGAACACCCGTCCCTGCGCCGAAAAAAGAGGGAAGTGAAAATAAATTTGTTGTTTCCGTTAAAGAATTCGAATTAAACAAGGAAATTTATTCTTCGAAAGAAGATTTCAATGCCCATATAGTAATTGAATCGGGCAGTGCAGTGAAAGACATTGAAGTCAGATTAAGCGGGATAGCCGTCGGTTCCGGCGCAAAGATTTACCGCGCGGTTTTCACTGATTTGAAAAAAGGAGAAAACGAATTTTTTCTCTCGCAGCAGACACCCAGCTGCACTTCGGGTTGCGGCGGTGTTTACCCCGGAAAATACAATGCAGCAATACAGGTTTTGCAAGGCGGAGAAATTATCGCCGAGCAGGTGAAAGAAATCGAATTAATTCAATGACAACTTTTGAATTTTGCCGGATTCCCGCGATAAATTTAAATATAACCTACTTTATATATTTATGAATGCCTTTAGATTGCCTTGTTGCAGAAGTGAAGAGAAATGCCTTTGAATAGCCTTATTGCAGAAGTGAAAAGGAACCATACTGCACCAAAACAGATAGTGTACAGTATACCGGCTCCGAGATTTATTGACGCGGACGCGGCGATGGAACGCAAGGAAACGGAAACGCAAAAACGGCATGAGACAGGCGACTGGAGGGACTGCAAATACATGAAAGAAATAAACAACACCTATTACTGCAATCACTTCATGTCAAAGTGCGCGTGCGAAAAATGCAACGGAAAGCTTCCGTTGATTGGCGAAAAAAGAAGACGCTGAAAAAAATCAGTCTTTGTGGTTTGCGATTCCGGAATTTTCGAGTTCGGACTGAATTAATTCTATTTCCGCCTGTATCTGTTTCATTTCCTTTTCTTTGGAGGTTTTGGAAAGCATTGCCTTGATTTCCAGAAATTCCATCTGAAGAATTTTTATCTCGCGCTCGGCGCGCCTGTTGACGTAATAGTCCAATTCAGCGCGGTGCCTGTCTCTTTCAACGTCCCTGTTCTGGCTCATTAAAATAACCGGTGCCTGAATCGCGGCGATGCAGGACAGAACAAGGTTCAATAAAATGAAGGGAAAGGGGTCAAACTCGCCTAAAAGCAAAAAATGCGTGTTTATTGCCATCCACAACACAAGCACGGTAAGGAAAATAAAAATAAAAGTCCAAGAACCAGCCCACTGCGTGAGCCAGTCAGCCCACTTTTGGCCTTCCGTGAGATTTTGTTTTCTCATGGACGGAACAAACTGAAACGGCTTGTTGGGTTTTC
>CAZABI010000253.1:0-2523 GCA_964483235.1 uncultured Dehalococcoidales bacterium
CCTGACTTATAATTCCAGAAGGATTCTTATTACTAAGTTGTTCAACTACTCTTGAAACAGCAATAATAACCGTATCATGAGGATAATCATTAGCGACTTTCTGTAGCCTTTGATTAATACCATTTAACTCATAATACTTACCTTCTGTTAATTTTGCCAACGCCATCTCTGCTTGGGTTTTTAGAGAGGAAAAATTAACCATTTTAAACTCGCCTCCAAATTATTTTACTTGTACTATTTATATTTAAATATTACTATATTATATTAACTATTTGTTCGCTTTCTTTTCTAAATATTTTTCTAAAGAAGCCCACTTTTCTGAAAAATCTTTCTCATCTTTTTCATCTTCTTTTTTTACCTCATCTTCTACGACTTTTATTATTTTTTCATTTAACTCATCAGTAATGTCTTTTGAATTAAGCCAGTTTTCCAAATCTTTTAATAAACCAGCATTTTTTAAAAATTGCTTTTTAGTTATATGAAGGGAATTAAAAAACTTCATTACAAAGTTTTTATCTGTTGCTAATTTTTTCAAAAGTGTTTTTTGTAAAATAAATACGTCTTCTGGGGTTTTTGCTCCATATTTTTCTGAAGCAATTCTTTCTATTGGAATATTTTTATAAGAAACTGTTAAATTAGCACATTTTTTATCTTCTTGAATTGACCAATTAGACTCGTTTTCTTTTTCATCTGGTAGTAAATAAGTTCTGACCAAAAAATCACCATCATCACTTGATTGAATCTGCCACAACTCTTCAGGTTTATCTTTTAGTCTAAACAAATCAAAGGCAACCTTAAGCATACGCGACTCATTTCCTTTAACAGGAATTTTATTAGGATCTGCTTGTAATATATTAGAAATATTAGAAAGATCCATTTCAAAATTTTTCATAAACTTATTGCCTCCAGAAACATATAAATGTATTTACCAATAATATTGATGTATTAATAGAAAGTTAATTAAATCACCTAAAATAATAATTGACGCAACGTGTCGTCTATTATTTTAAACGAACTAATCCCTTGTTTTTATAAACTTATAAAAAAAATATTAATATATTAAAGATATTAATAAAATATCAAACTTCAGACTTTTTTAAGTCATCCATTTTTTGTAGAATTTCAAGGACAATGGGATTTTTTGCGCAGTGTTTTTTAAGTTTTTTTATTGCCCCGCCATATCTTTTTTTACCATTTGCGTAATCAATATTTCCACTTAAAAGTTTATGGACCGTTGTTTGATGTATTCCAAGTTCTTCAGCAATCTGTATTTGGGTATTTCCTTTCAACCTTAAACCAATTACCTCAGCCTGCCTATCTGTTAGATTGCTTTCAATTATCTTATATATTTCTGTCATTAGTTTTTCTTTCAATTCATAAAATTCTTCAGAATATTTAGCAATATTTAATTGAGCACCTAAACCATTATTGACAGCGAAATCATTTAAAATAACTGGATCTACAGTAATTTCAACTATTTTATATTGATATGAATCTGATTTGTTCTTTTTTTTGGTCATTCCAACCTCTGTAAACATTATTTTAAATTCTCCAATAATTCGTTAACTGAATGGAATTTAAGATAATCATCAATATCTTTTTCATCTTTTAATGGGTTTTTGGCCACAATTTCTACTCCAGGAAATTTTTTCTTTTCAACTATCATATTTGCTTTTTCTTGAGCGTTTTCCTCATTATCTAAAATGATTACTATTTTATCAGTATATCTTGATAATAAAGCTATATGTCTTGATGACAAAAAAGTTCCGCAAGTAGCAACAACATTATCCATTCCTTTTTGATGAGGCATAATAACGTCAAAATACCCTTCCACAACATAAACAACATTTTTTTTCAAAATAGTATTTTTAGCGAAATTTAAACCAAATAAATGATGACTTTTTTTATAAATTGAATTTCTATATTTAGCAATACCTCTTTTTTTTCTTTCTTCTTCGGTAAGTAAAGTCCGACCAGCTAAAGCTATATATTCGTTGTAAACATCAGTTATAGGAATAAGTAAATTTTGAATTTTAAATACACTTGACGAAGCATTCCTAATGACTCCGGCATCTCTTAAATCTTTTGGATCGATTTCAGAAAACAACATCCGGAGATCATTAGGGAATAATCCTAAATTGAATTTATTAATAGATTCGATACTAATTTTTCTTTCATTTGTCAAATATCCTAAGATCTCTTCATTTTCTAATAAATAATTATGACAAAATTTTATTACTTTTGAAAATATTTCTTTCATTTTTATTCCTTGTTTTTATTTCCTAAATAAATCTTCAAACCTTGTAAAAAGGCTGGAGTTATATGTACTTGGGATCTACAATCTTCACAATAAGCTTTCTCTTCACTTACATACAGAGACCTATTAGCATTACAGTTTTTACATAATGCCTGAAATGGTTTCTTTTCCTTTCCTCTTACTATTTGCCCCAAATCTTTTAAAGCTTTCTTGGTAAAACGAGTAACGGCTATTTCATTACCACATTCTTCACAAATTACTTTATC
>CAZABI010000254.1:0-2502 GCA_964483235.1 uncultured Dehalococcoidales bacterium
GCCGGGAAAGTGTGGATTTGTTAAGCGAGAGTTTCAAGCGGGCGGCGGAGGAAAAATACGAGCGCCAGCTGGCGGATACGTATGGTGGTACGACACCGCAGGAAACATTGCGGATGTATATTGAAGCGGTGGAAGCGGGGGATTACGAATTGGCGAGCAGGTATTTTGTTATTGAAAAACAGGAAGAAGAATTGAGTAAATTAGAAAACAGTCCGCTAGAAAATACTAAAAACGTTCTTAATTTATTAAAAATTAGCTTGAATTCTCCCGGGAGTTTTTCTATCGATAGCAACGGATTCGCGATTAGAAAACCATTATTAGTTGATTTTATTCTTTACCCCAACGGTATCTGGAAAATTGTAGAGATATAGTACTTAACTTTTATGCTCAAGAAACCCGTAACCTGTTTCTTGATTTTGGTCACAATCAGTTTTTATGCGCCCGAGGCTTTTGCTTACAGCCCGGACACAACTCACGCTGCCCTGACCCAAGAGATAGTAGAACTTTATAACCTGCTTTACCCCAACAAAAAACTTACTCAAGAGGAAACCGAATGGCTTATCAAGGGTAGTATAGATGAAGACAGGGATGTTAGAGCGATAAATCATTTCTACGATCCGATTCGCAAGATTGGCTGGACGAGTGAGGGAGTTGGTCGATTTTCTGCAAGCGAAGTCGGCGGATTCACGTCCGCTTTCATCGCACCCGAGGGAGCCGACATAGCAACCGCTGTCCAGTGGGTAAACGACCGAAACCTCCAGAGCCGCTATTACAGCCGTTATGGCGGAGACAGGACCTGGACGCAGGCGCTGGAATACTTTTACAGCGACAATAAAGAGGAAGTATATTACACGCTCGGTCATATTCTTCATTTAATTGAAGATATGGCCGTGCCGGCGCATACGAGGAACGACCCTCATCCGCCGACCGATGAATCTCCTTACGAGGTCTATGCCGACCAGAAATGGAACAGGAGCACGATTAACGGACTTGATATTCCGAATAAATTAATTAAAGAAGGGGCGGCGTTGCCATCAGCTTCGTCAATTGAAGGGTATTTGATATCAATGGCTTCGTATTCAAACAGATATTTCTTTTCGAAAGACACAATTAACGACCCAGCTTACGAATTACGGGTTAATGAAAACGGTTGTGATAATAATTTTTGTTATGGTACGGATGAAAATGGAAAAGAATTTCCAGTGGTGGCGATGGATTTAGTTGCTGGGGCGAATAATCAAATTATTAAAACACACTCTCTTAAAAATAAAGAAGAATATTATCCAATTTTCGACGCCTACTTCACTCGTCTCGCTGAAAAATCCGTTCTCCACGGAGTCGCCGTTTTGAACCTTTTCTACAACGATGCCCGAGATTTCATTCCAGCGCGGGTATCGAGATTCAATGAGAAATCGCTGTTAGGGAAAACCGTCGGTGGCAGGATTTCTTTTATAGGCGAACTTTCTTTAGTTAAGAACAAATTCCTTTCGTTTTTTGCCAATATAGGCGATAGCATCGCGGGTATTTTTTCCGGCTCGCCGGATATCAAAGTGGTAGAAATTTTCGATGAGACACCCGTTTGGGAAAGTCAGGAAGTTGAGACGGTTGGTGAAATTGTACCTGATGGCACTGAGTTGAAAAACACCGAAGACGATGAATTCGATAGGTTGAGCGAGATGATTGAAGAACCCGCCGAAAGGGTTGAAAAGGAACAAGTTCAGGCCGCCGAGGAGGAAAACAAGGAAGAGACGATAGTTGAAGTCGAAGAAGAGTCTGAGGAAGAAGAAGTTGTTCAGAATCAAGGTCAGAGTCAAGCTGTTGTCAGTTGCGGTTTCGGCAGCAGCGCGATAAGTCCTATAAGTCCAATCGGACCAATAATTATCAACGAGGTGGCTTGGATGGGGACGGCAGATAACTCAAACGGAGAGTGGATTGAGCTAAAGAATATTTCGACTTTGGAAGTCGAAATATCGGGGTGGCAAATTTTAGACAAAGCCGAGCAAATAAAAATAGTTTTTGAGAATGGCACCAAGATTCCGCCTCTCGGATTTTATCTTCTTGAGCGAACTAGTGACAATTCTTTGCCCGGGGTAGCGGCCGACGTGATTTACACCGGGGCGCTTGGCAACGCCGATGAGGGTTTGCGTCTTTTTAACTCCGCCTGCGGTTTGGTGGATGAGGTAATTGCGAGTCCAGATTGGCCGGCTGGCAGTAACTCGTCCAAAGGAACAATGGAGCGGAAGAAAGATTTAACTTGGCAGTCAAGCGCTTTCGCGGGCGGGACGCCAAAAAACGAAAATTCAGTTCCAGCATTAATTGTAAGCGGGGGTGACGGTTCCGGCTATGCTTCTGCTGCTGGCATTGATGAAGCAGCGGATGACGAAACGTCAACGTCCTCGACTTCGACGGCAAGCGTAGCCGACCACGTTTTGATAAGTGAGTTTGTTTATGATGCTGAAGGTGCAGATTTAGGGAATGAATTTGTCGAGTTTTATAATCCAA
>CAZABI010000255.1:0-949 GCA_964483235.1 uncultured Dehalococcoidales bacterium
TTATCTGTGTATTTTTCTGTGAATACTTCGGTCCTGTATCCAGTTTCAGTGTAAGGTTGTGTAACGGAATATTCCTTGCTTAAACAAGCCGGTAAAATGCTCGTAGCTACTATCAATACAGATAAAAGAGTCGGTTTAATTAATCTCACTGGCCAATCACTTTATACAAACAATTCTGCTTGTAAATAGCATAGGTACGGCAAATCATATTGTCAATATGTAATGAGTGCGTTTAGAGCGAAAATATGTTATAAGTATATATCTGAGATCAATTTATATTATAAGGGGGGAAGATATGGCCTGGAGTTGCAAGTGGTTTATATTATCCTGTTTACTGTTGATCATACCGTCAATGGCATGTCTGTCTCCATCATCTCCACAGCAACAAGCTATAACCAAACCAATAATCGTGGTTACGCCCGACCACCTCAATTTTGTAATTGAAGTGGGCAAAGCTTATGTATCTGAACAGACTATTACAATTTCCAATGCCGGCGGTGGTTTGCTGGACTGGTCGATGAGCGATAATGCGCTCTGGATTATCCTGGAACAGGTGGCAGACGCAAATAACATACCCGGCGATATAGCACGGGTAAAATTGGACGCTTCTGGATTGACAGCTGGACAATACACAGGATTCATAACCATTGTAGCGGATTCTGCGGTCAACAGTCCCGTATTTGTACCGGTTTATCTGAATATTTTACCCGCAACCGGCGCTCAACAGCCGGTTACACCGGAGGTAAAACCCGTTGGAGCAACCAAACCTGATGAATCCAAGGTGGTGTGGCAAAACAGGGAATCATTTGAAAAATACGCGCTGGTAAATGCCTGCATAGTCACCGGCAGCATCACTAATACGGATAAACTATGGTATCTTGCCGATGTACAGATCGTTTCCAAATCAGGGCGCTCGGTAAATATTGCTCAGCTTATTCCGCCGGGTGAA
>CAZABI010000255.1:959-2502 GCA_964483235.1 uncultured Dehalococcoidales bacterium
AAACAGTGATGTACCGCAGGTATATACCCTGCTACCAGTATGAAGAAGTAACACTAAAATATACCTGGCAAAATCCCTGAGTCGAACCCGGCCGGTCAGCTAAATGCTTAACCGGTAATTCCAGTAAGTACGGCCGGACGATGCCGGATCAAACCAGGGTACTAATACTGACGGTGGAAAATAAATCATACCGGGCTTAAAGACTAAGTCATACTTCTTTACGTTTTAACGGGCGCGCCGCCAGCGCATAATATGGTCATCAAAAACAAGGGAGCCAAAAAATGAAAATAAAAAAGAACTTTTCAAACATTCTCAGGAAGGACAGAAAGATTAGATTCCTGTTTGGCGGCATGGTAATTGATGGTTTAATGGTGATATCGCTTTTAGTCCTGGCCGGTGTAATGGTTGTGCTGTAACGGCACGTGAATGGAATTGAGGGAAAAAGCCGGGGCAGCCCGGCTTTTTTATTTTTAACAGAGTAACCGGTACTAATGTCACAGACTAAACAGTACCGACGAGCTATTGTAATAGAACACCCTGACGTTTAGAATTAATATGAAAGTAAAAACCAGGAGGAGGAAATGGCTTCGATGAAAACAATGGTGAATGCTCTGAAAAGCGACCGGAAAGTCATGGCTCTGTTCTGGTCATTGGTAATTTGCATAGCTTTGTTCGCCTTCACGCTGGTAATGCTTGCGAGGATGTTTATTTAGCCTCCGATTCTCCCACGGCAACGGGGTGCCGGCGACCTCCCGGCGCCCCGTTTTCTATTTAATTAAGGCGATGTTCCCTTAGAGGCACGTTCACTAGCAACGGACATAAGTTCGTTGATGCATTTCCTATTTTGATTATGTCTTAAAATCATATTATAAGATCGATTTTGTGCTAAACTAGCTTAAGGTAAATGTTTGGAAGAGGAGACGCATATGCCTTTCCCAGAAGTAGACAGAGTTATTTACGCAAATAACCCGTTAGATAGAGTAATATGCCAATTGCGATTTCCGCCAATTTTGAAAATCGATACTGAAGTACCATCTGATTTTCAAGACAAATTACGTTCAGAATATCCTAACCTTTCGGAGTCGAAAGAAGTTATATTTAACATTCAAGCGGGGATACAGCAGAATATTCCTTCGGAAGAATTCAAACAATTTTCGAATATCTCGGAAAGTAAGAATTACATGTTCGCCTCTGAAAACAATCAGTGGAAGATAAATCTAACCAGGAGTTTCTTATCGTTATCAACGAATAGTTATACGAAATGGGACGAGTTTAGGGAAAGATTGCAGATTGCTACAAAGGCATTTGTTGATATCTATCAACCATCGGCGTTTTCTAGGGTTGGACTCCGGTACGTAGATATTCTAGTGAGATCAAAACTAAATCTAGGGGAAGATGATTGGAATACACTAATCCAACCTTACTTATTAGGAGTCATGGCTTTGGGTGATTTAAAGGATAAAATACAACAATATGATAGCTCTTTTGAAATTGACCTCTCAGACAGAGAGAGCAAAGTGAGAGTGACCACAAGAACGGTGAA
>CAZABI010000256.1:0-2501 GCA_964483235.1 uncultured Dehalococcoidales bacterium
CCAGCAGCCGGGTTACCCGCCCCACCGGCCGGGATCCCCGCCACAACAGCCGGGTTATCCGCCACAGCAGCCGGGATACCCGCCACAACAGCCAGGCTACCCACCGCAGCAGCAACCTGGTTACCCACCACCTCCTCCGCCGTATGGCGGCTACCCGCCACCGGCACCCAGACAGGGTGGAGGCGGAGGCGGCAAAGGCATGCTTGTCTTCCTGCTGGTAATTCTGCTGGCCGGCCTCGGCGGCTTCGGTTACTGGGCTTATACCCAGGGCTATTTAAAGAGCCTGCCCTTCCTCAAATTCGGATCAGATAACACGACAACCAGTACCACAACCGGGCCCAAGGATACAACGCCGCCTGCTATTAATAATATACGTACAGGAGCAGTTGCTCTCCAGGAGGCCTCCATACTGTGGGATACCGATGATTTGTCCAGTTCCCAGGTCGAATGGGGTCCGAAGGGCTCTTTTGGCAATAAAACCGACATCGAATACGATCCTTCGACTGGTACGAGTCTGGGTGTCGTAACCCACGGGGTAATCATCAAGGGGCTTGTTGCCACCACCGATTACCAGTACCGCGTCATTTCCAAGAACAAGGACGGTCTCGAGACCATCTCAGACGTCAACTACTTCACTACCCCTACCGAGTAATGACGCACGCTTAACCAGCGGTCAATTATATGTATCAATCGACAACACCCTGTCCAAAGTGCGGCTATCCTAACCTCCGCGGTACCTGGATTTGCGCGCAATGCGGCAATACCCTGCTGATGTATTGCCCTCACTGCAGGGCTGGCAACGAGACAGGCAGCCAGTTCTGCCATGCGTGCGGGGCTCCTATTACACAAACCGGTCAAGCTTCTGCCCAGCAAGGGGCTTATGGCACACAGCAAGCTCCGTACGGCCAATATCCACCGCAGGGTTACCAGGACGCGTATGGGCAGCCGCAGTACCCGGGCCAGCCAGGTGACCCTGGATATTACCCTGAGTATGGGCAACCGCCGGCGCCTTCATATCCGCGAGGCGGGGACTGGCAGGACCAGTTGCAGAACATCCAGGACAGGATCGTAAATTTATATAAATCGGTTAATCCCATTTTATTGCTTGCACTGGGTACAGTAATAATTTGCATAGTGATATTCGTGGTTGTAGCCTTCCAGTTCGGCTGGATTAAAACGGGTACCCCACAGACCCAGCAGACCGGAGTAAAAGATACCACACCACCCCAGATATCCTTTGTACAGGTCGAAGCGGGAAACAACCGGGGAGCTATCATTAGCTGGGTTACAGATGAAGAATCAAGCTCACAGATACGTTACGGTCCCTGGCCTTACGCCAGTACTATCACACCAATCGAGAATGACCCAACTACGGGTGTTAATACTGGTGTCAAGATCCATAAAGTAGGGCTGCCTTCCCTAATTCCCAAGACTACCTATATTTACCATATAATATCCATAGACAAATACGGTAACAAGATCGAAGGCCCGGAGATGCAATTCCAGACCACCCAATAGCCTGCCTCATTATTGCCCTTAACGGCCATTCATCCTAAAATATACGTTTGATATGCAGCAGAATTTTCTGTGCCCCGCTTGTTGGAAGGAAAACACCGCCGGCAGTATACAGTGCAAGCATTGCGGTGCACCTCTTGGCATATTCGGCACACAGGGGCAGATATGCCCGAATTCCGACTGCCGGTGGCCAAGGAAGCCTTCCGACCTTTTTTGCGGCAACTGCGGTATGTATTTACCGCCAATATGCTCCAATTGCGGCAATACCGTTAAGCAGGATTCCCGCTACTGCCCGCGCTGCAGCTACTTCTGCGGGGGCGGACGGCAGGGACTAATTTGATTTTTATTGTATAATCATTTTATAAAGTTATGTCAGATGTATTGGACGAAGCACAATCATTACTGCAGTGCAAGAGCTGCCCCTGGTATAAGAACTGCATACTGCCCGTGCGGGTGACCGAGCACGATCTGCGCAAGCAAATGGGGCCGAATATTAACGTAATCGGGCCGTCCGGCACGGAGGATTTCGGCATCAACCAACTCCTCTCGGGACTGGCTTCGGCAGCTGAAAACTCCATGCTGGAAGGCTGCCCTATTCTCATCGAGAGGCTGCGTACTAATCCCAATCTGGCCATACGCATTAAGAAAATGATGCAGGAATGGTCCGCTGAGAACGACCAGCAACCATAAACTCAATATGTCATTGCGAGGCGTGTAATGACGAAGCAATCTCACAGCCCCCGGGCGATCAATAGATCACTTCGCAACACCTGCCATAACAAAATGCGACCATGACGAAAGAGCTCAAGCTCATCTCCTGGAACGTCGTCAGCATTCGCAATATGCTGGACAAAGCCAACCTGGCTGTTAAAGAGCAACTACCGCTGAGCTTCCTGCAATGGTTGGAGAAGGAATCCCCCGATATCGCCTGCTTTCAGGAGACCAAGCTGCAACCAGACCAGGTGCCGACTGCCCTCAACCCTCCA